>JABWBZ010000370.1 GCA_013359335.1 bacterium | reverse complement strand
TCTCATTCACAAACTCCGTTCGAAAATTCTAACCGATCCGAATTCGTTGCATCATATTACGATTTCGCTGCTGACGCCGTTCGCGGCGTACATACCGGCGGACGCGCTCGGCGTGTCGGGCGTTTTGTCGGCGGTAGCGGCGGGTTTGTACGGCGGCTGGGCCGATCCGCTTTCGATGTCACCGCAGACGCGCATGCGCGCGTGGTACGTATGGGAAATGTTTTTATTCTGGTTTAATGGCCTCGTGTTTTTCCTGCTCGGTATGCAGTTGCGCGCCGTTCTCGGCAATTTGCACGGCACGATGAGTTGGCCGCAGTTGTTCGGTTACGCGGCATTGGTAGGCGCCGTTACCATCATCGCACGGATGGTGTGGGTTTTTCCGGGCGCGTATCTTCCACGGTGGCTCTCACGGAAAATTCGTGAAACGGAACCGCCGTTGCCGTGGCAAAATGTGTTTATCGTATCGTGGGCCGGCATGCGCGGCGCGGTGACGTTGGCGGCCGCGCTTTCTATCCCGATGCTGATGCCCGACGGTTCGGCTTTCCCCGGGCGTGAGCTGGTCATTTTTTTGGCGTTCGGCGTGATTCTGATTACGCTGCTGCTCAATGGCCTCAGTTTGCCGTGGTTTATCCGAAAAATGTGCATTCGCGACGACGGGCGTTTGGACGTTGAAGAAAAAAATGCGCGCATTTTAGCGGCGCGTTCGGCGCTGCTCAGCATCGAGGACGCGGCGGCTCAAATGGAAATCAACGATTTTTACATTCGTTCGATTCTGGACGAATACCGCGACCGCATTCATGCGCTGGAAGGCAACGATCTCACGCACCAATCGGCCGGAGCCCGGATGGAACGTTACCGTCACCTTCGGAGAGCCGCGATACGGGCGGAACGCGAGACGGCGGTGCAATTGTACCGCGACAGCATTATCAATGACGACGTCTTGCGCAGAATTCAAAGCGATATCGATTTCGAAGAAGCGCGGTTACAGGAAAAGTGAAAAGGAATTTTTATGAAAACTTTAATTTTCTTTTTTCTTGCTTGCCAGGTCACTTTTGCTCAAAAAAACAAATCCAAAACGGTGGATGAACTCAAACCGCTCGGACGGGCGAAATTAATTCAAATGGCCGTCGAGCGCATTCAATCCGGTTACCCTCAATTCGATCCGAAAAATTTCGATCGCGTCAATGTATATGTTGACGGAAGCCGTTTGATCGTACGTTTCGACGTAGCAGTCAAATTCATACCGAAAAACACCTGCGCCTATTATACGGTTGTTGCTGAATTGACGCGGCGCTCGTTGGGCATGATTCCATTCGGTGACGTTGAAAAATGTACGAAGGAAAATTTTTTCGTGCCTGACCAACAATCAAACAATCACATTGAATTGATCAAAAAGAAATTGCCGGGTTTGATACCAGACGAAGTTGGAAAGGACGAGGAAATCGTAATCCGGGAATTTGAAACGTATTACAGCGTCGGCATGGAAGGCTCGTCGTATTCACACGGTTTTAAATTAGACAAAACTTCTTTTAGGAAATACGACGAATTTGACGGTATGAAAATGCCCTACGAGAGCAAAATGATCGAAATTGAATAAAATTTCAGTGTTCATTTTTTCAACATTTTCCCAATTACCGCTGATTCGGCCTCTTGCCAATCGCGCAAAATTGCTGTAATTTTAGATACCAATCTTTTATCACCTTCATCTCGAGGAGGTGTTTGTATGAATCAGGAAAACCGGTACGATCACATCAGCGGATGGCTTTGGATTCTGGCGATTTTGCTGATTATTAATCCGCTGCGCGTTTTGTATGTCATGACGACGGTGTCGATCCCGGCGCAGGCGGAAATGGCAGGTTCGTCGATCGGACCTTTCGGCATGATCGTCAATATCGTATTTCTGTTGCTATCCGTTTTAGCGCTGTATTTCTTTTTCAAAATGAAAAAGATCACGCCGGCGCTGCTTATCACGCTGTTTCTTTTCAATATGATTTTTGTGGCGGTGAATGGCACAATGACGGAGTGGTTGCCGGCGAACGTAATGCACGGTGCGGATTTATTCCGTGTGCGTGAATTTGTCATTGGCGCGATCGCGCTGATCGTCGTCAGCGGCTATTTGCTGATGTCGAAACGGGTGAAAGCTACGTTTGTTCATTAGGCTCAAAGAATACACGAATTTTATGTATTGGCTGTTCTTTTTACGGAAAGAGTGTAAACGTGTATACTTTTGATTTTCTGATTTGATTTTTGTATCGTAGCCCAGTTTTTGCCACTACAGATTCTTTTCCGACTTCGTCGGGTCGAAATAACTGTGGTGATCAATTCATTATCAAATCAAATTCATGATCGACGCTGTCATTTTCGATATGGACGGAGTCCTGATCGATTCCGAGCCGTTTTGGCGCATTGCATTGCGTGATACGTTTGCACGCGTGGGGATCGATCTTACGGAATCGCTGGCCGCTCAGACGATGGGGCTTCGCATCGATGAAGTGGTGGCATACTGGTTTAAACGCTTTCCATGGAACGGTCTGACATTGAAAGAAG
>JABWBZ010000070.1 GCA_013359335.1 bacterium | reverse complement strand
CCTTGATTACTTCCGAATGGGCGATGGAAATTTTTAAGGAAGGAAAAAAGCACGGTTTGATTGGTTCGTATGTTTCCAATGGTAACGCCACGTCCGAAGTGCTCGACTACATCCGTCGGCATGTTGATTTGTACAAAGTCGATTTGAAAAGTTTTAACGACAAAAATTACCGAAAGCTTGGCGCTAAATTGCAAACCGTGTTGGACAGCATTCGGTCGATATACGAACGAGGATTCTGGTTAGAAATTGTTTCGCTAATAATCCCGACATTCAATGATTCGGATGACGAATTAAGATCGATGGCGGAATTTGTTGTTTCGGTTTCGCCGGACATACCGTGGCACGTGACGGCTTTTCATCAGGATTATAAAATGACTGATCCCGATAACACGCCGGCTTACACATTGTTGCGGGCTGCGGAAATCGGCAAAAAAGCGGGTCTGAATTTTGTCTATGCCGGCAATTTACCCGGAAAAACCGAGACGATGGAAAATACGTATTGCCCGGGATGTCATGCGTTGTTGGTCGAACGAGTAGGTTTTCGTGTGCTTAGTAATAAAATAACGAACGGGCGTTGTTATCAATGCCAACGAGTCATTCCGGGAAGGTGGCAATAATTCATGTTGGATCAATTATCGATATATGAATTGATTGATGCGCTGGAGCGGGTTCACGGAAAGATCCTGATTCCCGATGCGAACGTGCAATGGCTTTGGGACAGCGTGAATCATCAATATGAAACGATCGGCGATCATGACCGCCAGTTGATTCAGCGATGTTTTGAAACGGGAAATGTGGAAACGGAAATCCACAGCGTCGCCGATGACACGGCGCGGAAAAGGTACGTCGAAGATGTGTACATTCCGATTGTGCGTAATGAAAATGACGGCCGTCTGATTCTTAAATTTTCTTTCGATATTACGGACAAGATTCTTGCGTACGACCGTGTGTCGGCTGAACGCGATAAATTGGCCGATATTACGCAGAATTCACCCGACGCGATCATCATGCTGGATGAAAACATGCGGATTATTTCGTGGAATAAAGGCGCGGAGGAAATTTTCGGGTATTCTCCCGGCATGATGCTGCACCAGCCCATGGATAAACTTTTTAGCCCGGACGCGCTTTTTGTGACGACCCTGCAGTCGCTGGACAATACATTGCCTCTGAATGACACGATCAAACACCAGATGACGCCGTGCATCACGCAAAGCGGCCGGCCCATTTTCTGTGAATTGACGCTGAGTTTTGTGACGGACGAACAGCAACGGCTGCGAGAGACGGTGCTGATTCTACGCGATAAGACCAAACAAAAGCAATTGGAAGATGAGATCAAACGTAATCTGGACAACATTTCAAAGATCAACGAAATCAGCGCGCTGATTCATGGTTCGCTTGAACTGGATGAAATTTTTAATATGATTTTGGTGGCGGTAACGGCGGGGCAGGGATTCCGGTTCAACCGTGCGTTTCTTTTTTTGATGAACGACGATAAATCGATTCTCGAAGGCAAAAAAGCGATCGGTCCGTCCGATCCGCACGAAGCGGGCATTTTGTGGAACGAATTGGCGCAGGGTCCCCAGACGTTGAAGGAAATTATGACAACCTACAAGGCGGCGCACGACGGGCGAGATTTGAAAGTCAATCAATTGATCGCCGCTCTGCGCATTCCCGTCTCGGAAAACAATATCGATAAAGAATATCAGGCGTTTTACGATGCGATGCACAAACGCCATTCGATTTTAATTACGCATGACAATGCGATGTATCTGACCGGCTCGATGAAAAAAATATTTGAAACGGATCATCTCGCCATCGTGCCCCTGCTGTCGAAGGACGGCGTACTCGGCGCGCTTGTGGTGGACAATTCGATCACGGGACGGCCGATCAGCGATCAGGATTTGGAAACGTTGAAAATTTTCGGATATCAGATCAGCGCCGCCGTTGAAAACGCCATGCTGTATGAAAGGCTTCGCAACAAAGTAGATGAATTGGAAGAAGCGCATGAATCGCTTCAGAAAAGCCAGGAGCGGTTGATCCGTTCCGAAAAACTGGCGGCCATCGGCGAATTGTCGGCAAAAATGGCGCACGAAATACGTAATCCTCTTGTGGCCATCGGAGGTTTTGCGCGCGCGATTCTTAACCGCCGCCACGATATTTCCAATGAAGCGTATCTTAAAGTCATCGTCGACGAAACGATGCGATTGGAGCGCATTCTCAACGACACGCTGATGTACGCGCGCACGATGCCGCCCGAAAAAATCAAGCAGCCCGTCGCGCCGGTTATTCATACCGCGCTGGCTTTGCTTCAGGACAAACTGCAAAAAAATAACATTCACGTCGAAACGAATTTTGACGACCCGGCTATTGAATGTGAATTTGACTCGGGGCAATTGCAGCAAGCGTTGCTGAATGTGCTGATCAATGCCATTGAAGCCATGCCGAATGGCGGATCGCTGGCGGTCAATTTGTCTAAGAATGAAAGCGGCGTTGCGCTGAATATTACCGACAGCGGCGAAGGCATTCCTGAAAATCAACTGCCGAAAATTTTCGATCCGTTCTTCACGACGAAACAAAAAGGTTCGGGCCTTGGTTTGGTTGTCGTTCAGGAAATTCTTGAACGTCATGGCATGTCCTATCATGTGAAAAGCAATCAGCATCATGGAACCACGTTTTCAATTACCCTGCCTTCCTGACGTTTGCGGTTTCATTTCATTTGCATGCATGCGGAAAAATGTGTATACTCTCGCCGTTTTTTTAACCCTACTTCAGATAAAAGGTACGAGTTTTGGCAGATGGATCGCAGCGAACACGAAATCTGGTAAAGATTCTCGTGGTCGTTTCTTTTTTAGGCATTTTACTCGGGGCATCGTTCGTAGCCGCATTTTATAAAATCGTTTTGTATAATGCGCCGGCCGTCGAATTAGAAACATTGCCGCTGGATAAAAAATTGCGGATTACGATTCCGAAAGGCGCCAGCCTTTCGGATATTGCGCATATTCTCGAGGAAAGCGGTGTGATCGATAATTCGCGCACTTTTATTTACGCCGCACAATATCTCGGCGCCGACCGGCATCTGAAAGCCGGACAATACCTTCTCCCGCTGCGAGGCTCTAACCACCAGATTCTGCGAATTCTTCAAAGCAGTACGCCGCAAAGCATTCGCATCACGATCACGGAAGGAAAAAAATTGGGCGACATCATCGCCGTTTTGCAGGCGAAGTTGCCGATCGATCCTTCGGTATTTGCTGCTGCAGTCAGCGATACGGAACTTTGCCGGGAACTTGGCATTGCCGACACATCGCTCTTCGGATACATGATGCCCAATACATATTTCTTTGATCCGGGCACGACGGAGAAAGAAATTATCCGCATTATGGTGCGCGAATTTACGGCGTTTTTTGACGGCGAACTCAAACAACGCGCTGCTGCATTGCGAATGACGCCGAAACAAATCGTTACGTTGGCGTCGATCATTGAAGGCGAGACGTCCAATGAAGAAGAACGGTACACCGTTTCAGCCGTCTATCACAATCGATTGAAAAACAATATGCTTTTGCAGGCCGATCCCACAATTCAGTTTATCATCAAAGACGGGCCGCGGCGTTTGTATTTCAAAGATCTGGATATTGACAGTCCTTATAATACGTATAAATATTCCGGCCTGCCTCCCGGACCGATCAACAATCCCGGAAAACCTTCCATTTTAGCGGCATTATATCCTGCAAGTGTAGATTATTTGTACATGGTTGCGGACGGCACGGGAAAACACCGGTTTTCTCGTACGATGGAAGAACATTTGGAAGCCCGCAAACAACTCGATCGTCTTCGTCAGAACATCGGCCAGCAAAATTCAAAATAGATTCTCTTTATACGTTATTTTTATTTTCTGCAGAAAAAAAACTATCGGAATGTAAAAAACTCCATTTCGCCTCCCGTTGTATAAAAAAAATCAAAAAAAAATTTTTTGAGAAAAATAAAAAAAAGTCTTGACAGATTTTTTTTAGTTTCCTGCAAACCCGCGCCGTTTAAGGCTTTGCAGACATTGATTTTACGAATCTGTAACGTTTCTGTAATAATTTTGCGATGAAGTTTTTCAATGCTTTACCTCTAAACGCAGAATTTTGTTGACTTTCAAAACAAAAAAAGTTAAAATCGTAATGAGAGAAGGAAAGATCTCTCACTTAATTAACTAAAGTTATACTCAGTGAAAGGAAACATAAGTATGGCGACCAAAAAAGCTGGTTCGAAGAAATCTACTTCGAAGAAATCAGGCAAAAAAGGCGCGAAGAAATCATCCAAAAAATAATCCGATTGTCGGATTATACTTACAGTAATTCCATCTGGATTACACAAGTAAGTTTGCGATGAGGAGGAAGTTACACACCCTCTTCATTCTTCGTTCTTAAGCAGGCACCCCAAAGCGGTTGCCTGCTTTTTTATTTATCGGGTTGCATGTTACGCCCATGGAGAGTATTTTGATTCACCTTTTCGGAAGGTATTCATTTATAAAAGAACTCAAGCAGAAAGTATAACGTGATGAAGATTTGGTTCGTGGTTCTGATAACGCTAAGTCCGGTCTTGGCTACCGAAAAAGATTCCTTGCAGACAGTTTCTGCGAGCCACATTAATTCGTTTCAACTACCCGATTCGATGGATTTTTGCGGGGAACGTATACCAATGGAAATGAGCGATGTCCGGGAAAGGCTGGAGGATGCGTATTATCTCGTGCTCAGTACGGATTTTCGGACGATGCAGATGTTGAAACGTACGCGCCGATATTTCGGTACGTTTGAAAAAATTCTCAAAGAGATGGATGCGCCGGACGATCTTAAATTTCTGGCCTGCGCCGAAAGTTCGCTTCGTATCGATGCGTATTCCCACGCCGATGCCGGCGGATTATGGCAATTCATTCCGTCGACGGCTAAACTTTGGGGATTGCGCGTTGATAAAATCATCGACGAACGATTTCACGTGGAAAAATCAACCCGTGCGGCTATTACGATGCTTAAAAGTCTGAGGGAACAATTTGGAAGCTGGAGCATGGCAGCGGCGGCTTACAATACCGGACAAGGCAATATCAATGAAGTAATTCGTATGCAGCGGCAAAATGATTACTTTGAAGCGTTTTTGAATAAAGAAACACGCAATTATGTTTTTCACATTGTTGTTATCAAAGAACTGCTCACGCATCCGGAGAAATACGGATTTAAATTTAACGACGAAGATTACTACGAACCCTATGATACCGGCGTGCAAACCGTAACCGTTAAAGGCCCGATCAACGATCTTGGCCAATGGGCGATTGCGAACGGAACGACTTACAAGAAATTAAAATTGTTCAATTATTGGATTATGAAATACCAGCTTCCCGTGGGGACGTGGGAATTGATGATTCCTTCCGATGCCATACCGGTCGTTAATACTGGCGCCGTTCAAACCGATAGTGTCGGGGATCAATCCGTTGCGCTCGACAGCATGGTTGCCAGCAGCGATTCGCAGCGGTTTTATATTGTTCATACCGTACGCGAAGGCGATTATATGGAACGAATTGCACGGCAGTACGGCGTCAGCGTTAAAGAAATTATGACTTGGAATCGGCTGTCTTCCGATGCAACGATTTTAAATAGTAAACTGCGGATTTATGTTCCGGCTGCCAAAAAAATAATTCATACTGTCAAAACCGGCGACAGCCTGATTAGAATTGCCGAGCAATACAAAGTATCGATCAACCAAATCAAACAATGGAATAATTTGTCGGATGACGTTGCGGTATTGGGTACAAGTCTGACAATTTATATTGGCATGAATTGAGTGGGCGATAGAGGAAAAATGAAAAAGCTGTTTCATGAATTTGAAACAGCTTTTTCATTTCTATAGCAAGTAATTTATTTTACTTCGAGGTAATTGACCATATCGAAGAAGATATAAAGCTCGGGATTTTGCATGATGTCATTGACGCGCACTTCATAATGCAAATGCGGGCCGGTGGATAATCCCGTGCTTCCGACTTCGGCGATTTTCTGATTTCGTTTTACGGCTTGGCCGCGGCGAACGGTGTACGCAGAGAGATGACCGTACAAAGTTTTGATGCCATTGCCGTGATCGACGATGATCGATTTGCCGTAACCGCCTCGCCATGTCACCGATTCAACTACGCCGTCGGCGGTCACATACACCGGCGTGCCCCAGCGTGCGGCAATGTCCAATCCCGTATGCGATTTCCATGAGCGGAAACTGCGGCGGACTCCGAAACGATCCGTCACGCGGCCTTTTTTGATGGGACAGATCGACGGAACGTAGTTTAATTTATCTAAATTGGCATTAATCTTTTCGTTCAGATCGGCGTAGCTCTGCAATTCCAATTTGATATTCGTTTCCAGTTTTTCGAGACTCATAAGATTGTCGCGGATCAAACGGTCGGCTTCGGAGGAAATGAGATCGGGGTTATAGCTGAATTGAAAATCGCTGCCGCCGATTCCGGCGTCTTTTAATATTTCATCGACGTCGGGTAAATTCGATACCAGGCGTAGTTCACTGTCTTTGGCACGAATAACGTCGACTTGTTTCATCAAATCGTTGATGCGGTCGTTCGTTTCGCCGATTTGATTCTTGAGAATTTGATTTTCTGTGCTGAGGTCGGCAATGCGTTCGTCTCCGGTATAGGAAGAAAAAAGAATACCGATCGTTGTCATAAAAATAAACATGAGACCTAAAAAAGCCGATCCGAAAAAAATCAACCGATTGCGCGAGATGAGCAATTCACGCATCTCCGATTGAGTTTCGGGCAAGTATAGGATTCGAAATTTTTTGTCCTTCATACGTCGTTCACATTTCAACTTTCAGCTAATTTTCTTTTCAAATCGGCTAAAACCAAGCCTCAACCGGAAGGTAAAAAATGTCGTTTCATGAGTCAAGCGGTTTTTTCGCCGTTTCTTTCAGGACATCCTACGCAGAAAAACTAAAAAAGTGCCGGAAAAACATTGTTTTCTATTGCATTTATAGGGTGAAATGGATATTTTTTTCGCCGAAAGTATGCTCATGAAAACAAGTTTTCACATTGAACACCGGTTGCGGATGTCGTTAAGCCGGATCCATTACAAAAGTTTTTTGTAACGTATTTAATTTTATGAAGGAGGAAAAGCGCGTTGGCAGCTTGGTCCATCGAGCAGTCCGAAAAGCTCTATAATGTAGAGCAATGGGGCGCAGGTTATTTTCACATCAATTCAAAAGGTCACATCGCGGTCAGTCCCACCAAGGATTCCACTAAAGCCATTGATCTTCATACCGTTGTCGAAGACATTCGTAATCGAGGAATCGAATTGCCGGCCGTCGTTCGGTTTCAGGATATTTTACGCAGCCGTGTGAAGGAACTGAATGAAAGTTTCCGCAGCGCGATTGCCGAGTACAATTATCAAGGTAAATACACGGGCGTTTTTCCGATTAAGGTTAATCAATTGCGCGAAGCGGTCGAGGAAATTCTCGATGCCGGAATTCCCTATGGCTATGGTATTGAATGCGGAAGCAAGCCGGAATTATACGTTGCGCTGGCTCTGATCGAAGATAAAGAAACTCCGATCATTGCCAATGGATATAAAGACGCGCAATTTATCCGCATGGCTTTGCTCGGTAAACAATTGAAGAAAAATGTAATTCTGGTCGCCGAAAAACTTTCCGAACTCCGGCTGATTCTTCAGCAATCGCAGGAATTGGGCGTTGAACCGGCTATCGGGATTCGCGCCAAGTTAAGCACCAAAGGCACCGGCAAATGGGAAGCCTCCAGCGGCGATCAATCCAAATTCGGTTTGTCCACGCCGGAAATGATCGAAGCGATCGAATTGCTCAAACAATATAATCTTGAGCACGCATTCAAATTATTGCATTTTCATATCGGTTCGCAAATTCCCGATATTCGCACGATCAAAGCCGCCGTCAAAGAAGCGGCGCGTATTTATGTGAGCGCCCATAAAATGGGCGTGCCGATCCAATATATCGACGTCGGCGGCGGACTTGGCGTCGATTACGACGGTTCCAGAACGCCGTTCCAAAGCAGCATGAACTATACCATGCAGGAATACGCTAACGATGTGGTGTACACGATTCTAGAAGTTTGTAACGGCGAAGAAGTGCCGCATCCGAATATTGTTTCAGAAAGCGGGAGGGCGATTGTGGCGCATCATTCGGTTTTGATTTTAGAAATTTTTGGCAATATCGAAAAAGGCTATCCCCAACGAAAATTAGATTATACTCCGGACGATCCCGATATCATCCAGGAAATGCTCGATCTACGTCATCAACTTCACAAAAAGAACACTAACTATCTCGAAGTCTATCACGATGCCGTCCAACGCCGGGAAGAATCGCAATCGTTATTTAATCTCGGTTATCTGACTCTGATTGAAAAGGCCAAAGTGGAAAGCTTATTTTGGGAAATATTGAATACGATCCGTGAATATACGCGCAATATGGATTCCATTCCTGAAGAATTGATGGAACTGGAGCCGAAGCTCGCCGACCAGTATTTATGCAATTTTTCGATTTTTCAATCACTGCTCGATCACTGGGCGATCGATCATTTATTTCCGATCGTTCCGATCCACCGCCTGAACGAAGAACCCAATAAACGGGCGACGTTGGTCGATATCACGTGCGACTCCGACGGGAAGATAGGTAAATTTATCGATTTGAAAGACATCAAAGATCGCCTTGAGTTGCACCCGCTCAACGGGCAGCCGTATTATCTCGGGATTTTCTTGCTTGGCGCGTATCAGGATATCATGGGCGATCTGCACAATCTTTTCGGACGCGTGAATGAAGTGCACGTTTTTATGGACGACGAAGAGCCGGAGGATTATTACGTCGAGGAAATCATTCCGGGTTCGAATGTCGGGCAAGTTTTATCGCTGGTGCAATACAATGAAAACGAGATCATCAAATTGATCAAGAAGAGCGTGGATCAGCGCATCAAAGAAGGCATCATCAAACCAAGCGAAGGCGTGCGTCTTCTCGACATGTATGAATTGGGAATGAAGGATTACACGTATTTGCAATTCAAGCCCAACGGGGCGCTTCAGACTAAATAACATCGCATGCTGAAAAAAATACCGATTCTTTTTATTCTCACGATTGTACTCTTTTATTTTAGTTTTCCTCCATTTCCAACTGGTTTTCTATCGTACCTCGTTCTCATTCCTTTTTTTTTACTTTTAGAATTGAATGAATTCCGCGGCGGTTTCCGGATCGGATATTTGCTGGGGCTTTTCACAACAGGCGTTTTTCTTTCGTGGCTAAATATGAATTCAGGCGCAACTCAAATCCAAGCTACCGGTATGTATCTCGGTTCAATTATATATCTGGCATGCTGGTGGGGAATATTTGCCGTTGTGCAGAATTTTTTTTGCCGCCGATTCGGACTCACGGGATTTTGGGCGGCGCCTTTTCTTTGGACGGCTTTGGATTTTCTGCAGTCGTTCAGCGATTTACGTTTTACGCTGCACTCACTTGCCACGACTCAAACGTACTACACGCCGTTGATTCAATTCATAGAATATACCGGCATGTTTGGCATTACGTTTTGGATGGTGGTTATAAATGTCTTGCTTTTTTTTATTTATAAGCGTACTGCAACGGCCAATGAAACAATTCCAAAATTAAAATATCTCGTGACGGTTGCCGGAATTGTTTTTTTGATTCCGGCGATTCATGGTTTATGGACCTTAAAAAATTCGGCTGAGGACGATGCGCGCGTTGTCCGTTGTGCGGTGGTGCAGCCCAATATCGAACCCAATCAGAAATGGTTGGAAAAAGATTTTGCTTTTTCCAAAATGATGGCGCAGATGCAAACGGTACGTGAACACAAGGTAGATATGATTCTCTGGCCGGAGACGGCCATTCCCAATCGCCTGCGTTATGACCGGAGAAGATTCGAAGCTCTGCATGAGGAATTGAAGCACCAATGGGCGCCGCTCGTTACGGGAATGCCCGATCGCACGCTGATCGATGACGAACATGGGCGAACCATTTCTCGCAGCCGCAACGCGATTTTTCTTTTAAGGCCGGACACCTCGTCGATTCAGTTTTATTACAAAATGCAATTAGTATTATTTGGCGAATACGTTCCGGAATATTTGAGCTTCATTCAGAATATCGCGATGGACGTCGGCGACTTCGGATATTTACCTGGAGATGAACATACGATTTTTAAATTGCCTTTATATAATACTGAAAAAGTTCAAACTGATTCCATTGCATTTGCCGGAGTCATTTGCCTCGAATCGATATTTCCTGACTTTGTCCGGCAATTTATAATTCGTGGCGCGCGCTTTTTGATCGTGGTAACGAATGACGCGTGGTATGACGGTACGTTCGAACCAATCCAGCACGCGCAGTGCGCAGTGCTGCGCGCGATAGAAAACCGGATCAGCGTTGCCCGAGCGGCCAATTCCGGCGTTTCATCGATCATCGATCCGTACGGCCGCGTCCGACAACAAACTCAAAACGGAACGGATGATGTGTTGTTCGGCGAACTCCGTATAATTGATCGGCCAACTTTTTTTACACGTTACGGAAACTGGTTCGGCTGGACGATGATCGTTGTGGTCTTGGGGGTGGTTGTTGCAGCTAGGCTACGCCATTAAGCCTTCCCACGTTTTCATGTTTTATAATAGATTCTTTTTGCGTATTTTCAGCACATGCCCGAAAAAATATTTTTCATTTCAGACAGCCATTTGGTGTCCCCTTCCGATCCCGAGGAAAAAAGCAAATATGCGCGGCTGAATTCGTTTTTCGAAATGGTAGCCCGCCAAAAAGCATCCCTATATATTCTGGGCGATTATTTTGATTTTTTCTATGAGTATCGGACGGTTATTCCCAAGCAATGTGTACACGGCCTGTTTCTTCTGCAAAAATTAAAAGAAGCCGGCGTTATCATCCACTATCTCACAGGCAATCACGATCACTGGATGGACAATTTTTTAAACGATGAAATGGGCATTCATGTGTATCACCGACCGTTATCGATCGAATTAGGATCCAAAAAATTTTTATTACTCCACGGCGACGGCCTGTCGGAATTGGATCGTTCGTACCGCTGGATGCGTCGCGTGTTGCGCCATCCGGTTAACCGCTTTTTATTCCGGTGGCTCCATCCCGATGCAGGCGTTGTGTTGGCTAATCGCCTGTCACATGCAAGCAAACAGCACGATAAGAATTATGAAAAGTACGTCAACGACCGGAGCTTTTACGGTTTCATCGAAAAAAAATTTTCGGAAGGGTATGACGCGGTGTTGATGGGGCATCATCATTTACCGAAAGAAGAAATCATTCGCAATAAAATTTATATCAACCTGGGCGATTGGGTTCGTCACAGCAGTTATGTCGAGTGGAACGACGGCCATTTATCGCTCAAACACTGGACATTGGAGTGAAACGATTATTGCTGATCTTATTCATTTTGTTTGTGGAAAAAGCTCCGGCGCAGGATCTTCCGTCGCAGGCATTGAAGTCTTATTTCCACACGTTGAAAGATTGGTTACGAGATACTGTGCGCGTTCATGAACAAAAGCGAGCGTCGGATCATATTATGGATACGATGTTTGATTGGGATGAAATTACGCGGCGTACTTTTGAAGATAATTGGGGCAATATTTCCAAAACGTGGCAGAGACGGCTAACGGATGCCGTCCGGCGTAAAATTATCCGCGACGGTTCGGAATGGATGTTACGTTTTCATCGTTCGATTTATGAAAAAAACTTACGATGGTCTGAAGAAGAAGTGAATGAACCGCGAGCCAAAATAAGCTTGGACATCCTGCTCGACGGCGAAATAGTCCGGGTTAATTTCCGGCTTCAATTGAGCGGTGCGGTGTGGAAAATATACGATATCCGAACGGAGGATTTTCGATTGATCAAAACGTATCTGAACGTTTTTAACCTGATGGTCAACGAAGGTTATAATAATGAATATGTCGAAGCCCGGATATTTCAATCCGATTCGCTGATCATCGATGATTTTAATTCAAATGAAGAAGATGATTATCCCAAATCCTGGGGCTGGCGAAAAAAAGACGATCCGATCATGAGTCTCCCATCGAAGTTATACCGCATTCAAAAAGAAGAAAATAATTTGTATTTGTCCGGTCAATCTCAGACTCAACCGGTGATCTTAGTCAAACCGTTTAGTTATAACCTCAAAGAATTTCCGGTACTGACGTGGCAATGGCGCGTCAAATCGCAGCCGAAGTATAGCGGCACCGGCGCGGACCGTATGGCCGCCGTCACGGTGATCTTTTATCAGAATTGGATCGGCGTACCGATCACGCTCAGTTATGTCTGGAGCACCGCAACGGCTCCGTGTACAATTCTGACTCGGGAAGATTTTTTTTACACGTCGTATTCCATCGTTTTACGTTCGAGTGAGGATCGGATCGGAGAATGGACGACCGAGAAAATAAATCCCTATGAAGACTATCGGCGAATTTTTGGAGAATATCCGCCGGAACAAACCATCGGCATTTCGGTGTTGAACGATCCGCAATCGTCGGGAATTCTTTCGGCCGTCGATTATGATAATTTCATCGCACACAGTACAAGCGATTCCTCGTCCTGTTCGCGATGAGCGATTATCAGCTTTATTAATACATCAGATGTTATTCAACTAACACTTAGCAATCTAAATAGGAGGGAATTATGAAATTCGTATTATTGTTTCTATTATTTTTCTTTCTATCCTGTGGCAAAACCGAACCGACCAATAAAGTGCAGGGTAAAAAAGAAGAATCTGTCGCCGATGTCAAAGCCGCTGCGAGAGGTGCGGCTGAAATGAAGGTCGATGAAATGTCCGGAGGAGAACAGGATAGCCGGCAATTTATGGCCAAACAAGTCAGCCAATCGATCCCTAAAGCCAGAATGATCATTAAAATAGCCGATTTGGCGATGGAAATCGGTAAGTACGATGAAACGATGACGCAGATCCAAATGCTAACCGAACAATTCGGCGGTTACATTTCAAATTCAGTTACCGAAATTCCGTATGAAAATGTCAAACGCGGCACCGTTAATATCCGGATTCCATCGGCTAAATTTGAATCCATGGTGGCGGAATTAAAAAAATTGGCCAAAAAAATTGAGAGCGAAGGTATCCGTGGCCAAGACGTGACGGAAGAGTTTTACGATCTCGAGGCGCGTCTTGAAAATAAGAAAAGAACGGAGAAACGTTTCCAGGAAATTTTAAGAACGGCCAATACGGTCAAAGAAATATTGGACGTTGAACGGGAAATTTCCAATGTTCGTGAAGAGATCGAGCGGTTCGAAGGACGTAAGAAATTTTTACTCGATCAGACCGGTATGTCGACGATCAACCTTACGTTGCACGAACCTTATCCGCTGACGGTCAGCAGCAGCGGTGGATTTTGGGCGACGATCGGTGAAGGATTCGAAGATGGTTTTCGTGGATTTGCCGTAACGTTAAGCGGATTAATTACCTTTTTAATTGCCGGAATCCCGGTGTTCGCCGTTATTTTTATAGCAATTTTTTTATTGGTGAAGTGGTATCGCCGCTCGCGTGCAAAATGAGTGGCTGAGAAAAAGAGCTGAGATTGAAACTTGCGGCGTTATGGGTTGTCCAAAAGCGTTTCTAAAGTCTGTTACGATTGCTTAAAAAAAAATTCACAGATTTCCCGTAATGCTATTTGATGAGCATTTGGAACGGTCATATTGTTTCGTATAGTGTGATTTTTTCAAAAAAAAGAATATTTGTTTTTTCATTTTTAATATTGCAATTCAAAATCTCATTTTTTATATTCCAACCCCTAAAAATAAATAACTTAACTGCG
>JABWBZ010000069.1 GCA_013359335.1 bacterium | reverse complement strand
GCGGTGGTGTTACGCCCATATTTTTTCCATCGACAAAAACATTGGCCCACGGATTGACGAGAAGTTTGACGAAACCGACGGCGGCTGCGAGTTTAAAATCCGCTTTCGATTCCTGGGCGTCGTTAACCGGCACTTTGCGGACGGACAACAGAGCGCCTTTTTGAACTTTGATTTCACGCATGCCGGCCGGAATTTTATCCAGATTGAGCGGCGTTTTGCCTGCGTTTTTTCCGTCGATTAAAACGTCGGCGCCCGACGGATCGGATGTCACCGAAAGTTTACCGAAAAGCTGCTCCAGCGCGGCGGTAATGTTGACGGTTTCTTTTTCCTTGATATCAATGTCTTGTTCGTACGTTTTGAATCCGTCGGCTTTGATGACGACTTTTTGTTTGCCGATAGGTAGAAGGTAGGTCACACCGTCTTTTTCAGGTTTATAAGCAATCTCATTGACGAAAAGCTGGATGGCTTTTGGCGTGACGCCGTTAACCGATACGCCGCCTTTTTTGAAATCCAGCGCCGGGGATAATTTTTGTTCTTTTCCTTTTTTCAGGTCAATGTCGGTCACTTGACTGATGTAATTTTCGCGTGAAAAAACAAGCGTATGTTTTCCCGTCGGAAAAGGCATTTTCTGAATGGGAGTGTAACCGATAAATTTTCCAGTATTGGTCAGAACTTTTATGACTTCGGGTTTTGATTCGACCGTGATGTACGCCGTGTCCACGCCTTCAGGAAATACCGTCGGCGTGAGCTTAAGTTCGACGTTAAATTTTTTCTGTTCGTTCTCGGCAAAAAGTAATTTTGTTTTGAAATCCTGGTATCCGTCGTGCTTGATGGTCAATTCGTGTTCGGCCGCAGAAATACCGCTGATGTCGACTTTTCCATTCTGAGCTTTGAGTTGAAGCGTATCGAATTGTACAACACCTTCGAGCGCGTTTAAGGTCAGTTCGAGGGAAGCCGTGCCTTTGACTGCGGTTAAAGTCGAATCGTCCGCGCCGCCTTTTTTACCGAAGACAAACCATCCGCCGATGACCAATGCAACGATCACGGTCGCTGAAATGATCAAACCGCCTTTTTTCTTTCCGGTTTTGGCCGGCTCGTCCGTCGGTTGTCCCGAGAAAACGGTTGTTTTAGCCATATCGGCGCCGGCGGACATGACCATCGTCGCCTGCATGTCACCGGTACGCAAAACCTGAGTCGCGCCCATCTGTTCCGTGGCCAGCGTTTTGTAATTTTGAATGTCTTTGGACAATGATTCCGCGTCTGGATAACGATCGTTGGGATTTTTGGCCATCGCTTTCTGGATGATCTGCCCGAAAGCCGTCGGCACCATCATGTTGACGATATTGATCGGGGTCGGATTTTCATGAACGACGCGATACATGACGGTAGTGATGTTGTCGCCGGGAAATGCTTTTTCGTAGGTGAGCAATTCATAAAACACCGCGCCGAGTGAAAAAATGTCGGAACGGTTATCAATCGGTTTGCCGGTAATTTGTTCCGGTGACATGTAACTCGGCGTGCCGACGACCAAACCGGTTTGCGTCGCTGAACTGGAGGAAATTTTTGCAATGCCGAAATCCGTGATTTTGGCAACTTCGTCATCGGTGAGGATAATATTGGCCGGTTTGATGTCGCGGTGAATCACGCCGTTTTTGTGCGCGTAGCCGAGCCCGTCGCAAATCTGCGTCATGATCTTCACGATCTGATCGACGGATAACGGGTGTTTCTGCGCAATCATATCGTCGAGCGGTTTACCCTTGATAAATTCCATCGCAATATAAGCCAAACCTTCTTCCTCGCCGACGTCGTAAATCGTGACGATATTCGGGTGCGTCAGACGTCCTGCCGATTGGGCTTCCTGAGAGAAACGGCGTTTAAATTCGGCTAATTGTTGTTCGGGAATTTCGCTGGTTGTTTTAAGCGTTTTGAGGGCAACTGTCCGTCCGATTTTCGGATCAACGCCTTTGTAAACAATTCCCATGGCGCCTTGACCGAGAATTTCATTGATTTCGTACCTGCCAAGCTTTTTCAATTCCAAAATTCACTCCTTGAAATGTGCTTATGTAAGCTGTTATGATGATCGTGATTTTGAGAACGATGAATCTGTTGTGGTGCAAGTAGTAGGGGTATTTGAACCGCGCAGTGAATATATAAGATGAGAAATTTAATATCAAGTTTAATATCAACAAATTCATGTGGTTTGCTCGCATTTGTGTCAGTTTGAATAAGCGTCTATAACTTGCATTTCGGATACGGGATCGATATATTGCGCTGAGTTTTTTTAACGGAGCTTCCGTGAAACGTTTTGATATGGCCGTCATCGGCGGCGGCGTCATCGGCCTTGCGATTGCGTATGAATTGAAATACAGGCGGCCATCACTTGCCGTCGTTCTTTTGGATAAAAACGAAACTGGCAAAGAAGCGTCGTGGGCTTCGGTAGGCATGCTGGAACCGCAATTACTCTCCAAAAAAAGTCAGCCCGAAATCACGCAGGTTCAGCGGTCTTTTTTTAACTTGTGCCGGCATAGCCAGCGATTGTTTGAATCCTATTTACAACAAATCGAAAGTTTTACCGGCCTGTCGTGTGAATTCCGCAAAGAAGGCATTCTAAAAATATTTCCCGCCGGCGATCCTCCCGACAGCGTTTTGGAACGGTTGAATGAATTAAGTATTCCGGCGCGCTGGGTTGATGAAAGTGATTTACAAAAACTGGAACCTCATTTCAGGAATGGATTGGCGGCGATTCATTTGACGGAAAATTATCAAGTTGAGAACCGGAAACTGGCCGAGGCGCTTCATCGCGCCTGTATTCAGTCGGGCGTTGAAATTCATGAAAATACCGGCGTCCGCGATTTTGAAATAACCCAAGGCCGTATACAATTGATCGAAACAGAGAAAGAAAAAATTTCTGCCGGTCATTACGTGTTGTCGGCGGGCGCATGGTCGGCGCAATTTCCGGCGCTGAAAGATTTTATTCCGGACGTCATGCCGAAACGCGGACAAATTGCTGCGCTGCAAATGCCGGAGAAAAATTTAATTCGCCATGCAGCGTACGTCGATCATTTTTATTTCGTACCGCGCAACGACGGAAGGCTTTTGGCCGGTTCGACGGTGGAGGACGCGGGTTTTGATAAACAAACGCAGCCGGAAGTTATCCGGAAATTCCGTGACCAACTTGCGGATGTTGTGCCGTTATCGTTATCGTGGCCTATGATCGATGCGTGGGCCGGCTTACGGCCGGGAAGCGTTGATACCTTTCCTTATTTAGGGCCGACCTCGATAGGAAATCTGACAATTGCGACCGGGCATTTCCGGAATGGTATTTTATTGGCGCCTATTACAGCAAAGTTGATCGCCGAAGAAATTCTCGATAGAAAAATCGATCCATTGATGGAACCATTTTTGATTAGCCGGTTCAAATAACCGAGGGCTTAAGCCCGCGCTTACCGGAAACGTTTAGTAAATTCACGAGTCATGAATATGAATTTCTATTCCTTTACAAAACATTTATCCGTTTTTTTTATTGGCGTATGGATTGGAATGTTGGCTTTGCTCGGATACGGAGTAGCGCCGGAAATTTTTAAATTTATGGAATCTAAGACGCAAGCCGGACTGCTCAATGGCATCATTCTGCATAAAATGAATATACTGGAATGGATTGCCGGAATCCTATTATTGTTCTCGGTTATTGTGAGTTACGTGTTGAAGAGACAAATAAAAAATTTGACTGCTCTGGCGGTTGCCGCGCTGATGG
Source organism: bacterium (assembly GCA_013359335.1). Classification (GTDB taxonomy): domain Bacteria; phylum CLD3; class CLD3; order SB21; family SB21; genus JABWBZ01. Next base: position 10,136 of record JABWBZ010000069.1, on the reverse strand, counting down.
TTGGGCTTCTGTTCTATTACAGCCGCGTCATTACACCGAAAATGGAGCAATTGAAAACGGTGATCGAAAATTTTGACGTCCCAATGAGCGAGGATCCGCGCTCCGAAAGAACGGATTTCGACCGCTATCATCGGCAATATTCCGGATTGGTCAAAACGAATCTTATTCTTGGAATTGGCCTGGCGTTCTTTATTTCATTCAACCGGAAAAACGAATGACGGCCGATATCGACAAAGCTTATCGTCACTGTCACGAACTGGCCCGTCGGCATTATGAAAATTTTCCGATCGCGTCGCTCCTGATTCCAAAAAACAAACGTAAATATTTTTTTGCACTGTATGCGTTTATGCGTACCGCGGATGATTTTGCGGATAATGCAACGTTGCCAGTAGAGCAGCGGCTTCACTTGCTCATGCAATGGCAACGGCGTCTGGACGCCTGTTATGAAGGCACGGCGGACGAACCGATTTTTATTGCGCTCCGCGCAACGGTGGATGATCTTCAGCTACCAAAAGCTCATCTGGATGCTTTGCTCAATGCATTTAAAGTCGATTTGTTTAAAAACCGTTACCGAACGTTTGATGAATTGCTGGAATATTGCAGCATGTCGGCAAATCCTGTCGGAAGGTTGGTCATGCACGTTTTGGGTTATGCCGGACATCCAAAATTCAAAATCATGACGGAAGCGTCCGATGCCATCTGCACCGGACTTCAGCTTGCGAATCATTGGCAGGATTTATTTATTGATTTAGAAAAAGATCGGTTGTATCTACCAATGGAGGATATGCAACGGTTCGGCTATTCGGTCGACAACTGGAAACAAAAATTGATGAACGATGCGTATTTCCGGCTCATGGCTTTTCAAATCGACCGCTCCGATTTTTTTTTCCAAAAAGGAAAAACGTTGTTTCAGCACTTAAATTTTCCCGAGCGATTGGAAATTAAATTAATCTGGCTCGGCGGACAACGGATTTTACGTAAACAACGGGCGGTAAAATACGATATGGTTCACCGCCGTCCGGAAATTAATTGGTTCGATAAATTTTGGATGCTGTCGCAACTCGTGAGGCCACGCCTATGATTCCTGAAATAGCGATCAACGATTACGTCCGGAAAGCGGGGAGCAGTTTTTATTATCCCATGCTGCTGCTGCCGCGGGAAAAACGCGACGCGCTGATGACCGTGTATGCGTTTTGTCGTTATACGGACGACATGGTGGATAACGCAGCGGTTTTTCATCATGCGTATAATCCGGGTGAGTTTTTGCAGCACTGGCGGATTGAATTGAAATCGGCTATTCAAGGGCATTCCAAATATCCTTTTCTGAATAAACTGATTCAGGTGGCGCGAAAATTTTCTATACCGTTCGAGTTATTTTTTGAATTGATCAGCGGCGTGGAATTGGACCTGAAAAAAAATCGTTACGCGACGTTTACGGAATTATACGACTATTGTTATAAAGTGGCGAGCACCGTGGGTTTGATGTGCATACGAATCATGGGAAAGCGCAGCGAACCGGCGCAGGCGTACGCCGTTCATCTCGGCATTGCGATGCAGTTGACCAATATCGTGCGTGACGTCGCGTCCGATTATCAAAGGAACCGGATTTATTTGCCCACGGAAGACCTGTCCGCATTCGGAATTTCCGAAATAAATTTTAATGATCGCAGCAATCAGGATGCGTTCAGGGATTTGATTGGCGATCAATGCCGGCGCGCGCGCGAATATTACGCTTCCGCCAATCAATTTTATAAACGCGATCAATCGTATTTATTATTTCCCGCTCGGGCCATGCAAAATATTTATTTCCGTTTGCTTCAAAAAATAGAAACAACCGGCCACGAAATTCTGTATCGTAAAATTCATCTCAGCTTTCCCGAAAAATTCAGCATTCTTTTCAACACATGGATGGAAGAGCGGCGGCATGGCGGATAAACCGGCTGTTGCGGTGATCGGCGGCGGTGTTGCCGGATTGACGGCCGCAAGCCTTTTGGCCAAACGTGGATATCGCGTAACCGTACTCGAACAAAAAAGCAGGCTCGGCGGACGAACGTATTCGTTTACCGACGACGTCACCGGTGACACGATCGATAATGGCCAGCACATCCTGATGGGTTGTTACGATTACACGCTGCGGTGGCTCGGGGAAATCGGAGCGATCGACAACCTGTCTGTGCTTGAAGATTATCGTATTCCCTTTGCCGCGCCTCATAAAAAATTATCACCGCTCCGATTGCCGAACTGGCCGTCGCCGCTGCATCTTTTAGCCGGAATTTTAAACTTTAAAAATTTATCGTTTAGAGATCGACTGAAATTGTTGAAAGCCGGCGTAAACCTGCGAAAATCCGTCGGCTCTGATATTTCGGTTGCTCAATGGTTGGATCAAAACGAGCAATCGTCAGATTGCAAAAAATATTTCTGGCAGCCAGTGTGCCTTGCCGTGATGAATGAAGATATGGAATCGGCTTCGGCAAAAGTTTTTGCAACAGTGTTGAAGGCAATGTTTTTAAGAAGCCGTGATGCGTCAAAATTTATTTTATCCAAATCCGGTTTATCGGAATTATTCGTGCATCGGGCAACGGATGCTGTTCTCAATAGCGGCGGATCGGTTTATTACAATGAAACCGTTAAATCATTTTCGGTGATGGATGAACGTTTTTCAGGGATTGAAACTAAAACCGGAAAACATTTTGACGCGGACATTTTAATTTCTGCGGTTCCGGTGTGGGAAGTAAAAAAAATAATCTCGAACGAAATTTTGCCGCTCATCCCTCCAAAAACTTCGCCGATAGTTTCAATTTATGTCTGGTGTGAAAGCTCAATCACAATTTCCGAATTATTTAAAGGCGAATTGATCGGCTGCATCGATACGCATATTCAATGGATTTTTAAAAAGAAAAATTATCTTTCGATTACGATCAGCGATGCCGATGACGTTGCCTCGTGGGAGCGCGATCGGATCGATGCGACGGTTCGCGCGGAACTGCAGGCCTTATTGAATATCAAGCCGGAACAAATCCGTCGCATTCAGACCATCAAAGAACATCGGGCGACTTTTTCAATCACGACGAACGGGCCATTTATCCGGCCGGGTGTTTCAACTTCTTATGAAAATTTGTACGTGATCGGTGATTGGGTTGATACCGGATTGCCGTCGACGATTGAAAGCGCGGTGAAGAGCGCGTACCAATGTATTGAACTAATTGAAAAGAAAGAAAAGCAGCATGCTGAAAACGGGCGATGATGTTTCGTCGGTACAATTTGAAGACAGCGATGGCAAACGGTATTCGTGGAATGAATTGCGAAATTACAAAGCCATTGCCATTTTCTTTTATCCGAAAGATTTTACCAGCGTGTGTACGGCGGAAGTGTGTCATTTCCGCGATCGCTATGATGAGATCGTTCAATTGGGCGGAGCGTCGTTCGGCGTGAGCTTAGACGGCGGCGACAAACACCATGAATTTGAAAAAGCTTACCGGTTGCCTTTCAAATTAGTTTATGACCGTGATAAAATTTTAGGAAAATTATTCGGTACGCTGAGACTTGGTGGATTATTGAAGCACAAACGCGCAACATTTATCATCGGCGGCGAGGGCAAAATTTTATATGTCATTCATAATGAATTTAATGCGGACATCCATGCCGACCGGTTTATCGAGATTTTGAAAACGTTGCAATGATTTGTTATAAATGTGACGTCAGTTCCCGACAAGCTCGAACTGATAGTTTTATTTCTTATACATTTTATTCACGTATTCCGCGACCATGCGGTCGGTATTAAAACGCGGGATCAGCGTTTGCATAGCCCGCCGGATTTTTTTGATCCATTCCCGTGGAATATTATTTTCGTCGCGGTTGTAAAACGTCGGTAGTAATTGCTTTTCAATTGCGTCGTACAAATTCGCTTCGTCCATCCGGTCTTGTTCATGTTCATCCTGCGGGTGATCGTCGTTGCCGATGGCGAAACCATTGGAGCCGTCGTAACCTTCACGCCACCAACCGTCGAGAATGCTCAGATTCAATCCGCCGTGAATGGCGATTTTTTGGCCACTCGTTCCGCTCGCTTCCAATGGCCTGCGCGGCGTATTGAGCCACACGTCCGCGCCAGAAATCAGATATCGCGCTACGTTGATATCGTAATTTTCAATGAAAGCAACTTTACCAAAAAGCTGCGGATGTTTGCTGAGTTCGACGATCCGTTTGATCAAGGCTTTTCCATTGTCATCCTTCGGATGCGCTTTGCCGGCGAAAACGATTTGAATCGGCCGGTCGGGGTCATTAAATAAGCGGAGTGAACGTTCGATATTCGAAAAAATCAACGGCGCGCGTTTGTACGTGGCGAACCGCCGCGAAAAGCCGATGGTTAAAACATCCGGGGATAAAAACGAATCAAACGGCTTGAGCCCGTTGGCTCCGACGCGGCGCTGCTGTTCTTTCAATCGCATGCGCGTAAATTCAATCAACAGTCTTCTCAAATTATATCGCAGCGCCCAGATCGCTTCGTCGGGAATAAAATTCGGATCGGCCACGCGGTGCCAGAAATCGCCTTGCATAATGTGGTATTCCCAGTCTTCACCCAGAAATTTTCTCCAAAATTTCCGCGTGGGCGAATTCATCCATCCGAGAATGTGCACGCCGTTGGTGATGTGCTGGATCGGAACTTGCTCGGCCGGGCGATCCGGAAAAAGTTCGCGCCACATATTCCGCGTGACGTCGCCGTGCAATGCGCTGACGGCATTGGTAGCGCGTGACATTTTAATGGCGAAAACCGTCATGCAAAACGTCTCTTTTTCGTCGTGCGGATGGACGCGGCCGTATTCCATAATCTTTTCGACCGGAATGCCGAGTACCGCGCTGTAATTAGCAAATGCGAAATGCATGAGATCGAGCGTGAAGCGGTCGTGTCCGGCCGGGACGGGTGTGTGCGTGGTAAAAACGCAGTGGTCTTTCACCCATGAAAATGCTTCGTCTATAGAACGTCCTTCCAGCATTTTCCCGCGGGCGAGTTCGAGCGCAAGAAACGCGCTGTGGCCTTCGTTCATGTGATACGCTGCCGGTTGTATTCCAAGCGTTTTCAAAAGCCTTACGCCGCCGATGCCCATCACGATTTCCTGGCAAATGCGCGTCGTAATGTCGCCGCCGTACGTGCGGGCGGTCAATTCCCGGTAATGTTCCTCATTATCAGGATGATAACTATCCATCAAGTACAAACTAATCCGGCCGATATTGAGCTTGTAGGCGTATAATTTCACGATACTGTGGCCGATCTCGACGAACGTTTCGACCGGTTTACCGTGCCGGTCACGAACCAATTCGAGCGGCATATTTTCCGGATGATTGATCGGGTAAGTTTCATGCTGCATGCCGTCGACGCCGAGCGTTTGAAAAAAATAACCCTGGCGATAGAAGAGGCCGATTCCGACGAGCGGAATGCCAAGGTCGCTGGCCGATTTGATATGGTCGCCGGAAAGCACGCCGAGACCGCCCGAATAAATCGGCAACGATTCGTGCAACGCAAATTCAGGACTGAAATAGGCGATCGGGTGATCCTGGAAATCCGGCATATTCACGCCGCCCCAGGTTTTTTCACGGCGCATGTAATGATCGAAATCGTCGAGCATTTCCTGAACGCGTTCTTTGAAATCGGTTTCACCGAGCCGCGCCTGCAATTCCGTCGGGGAGACGGAATTCAATACGGCGACGGCATTATGATTGGATTCTTCCCAGACTTGGGTCGCCAGTTCTTTGAAAATGAGTTGTGCGCTTTGATTCCACGTCCACCACAGATTGTGTGCGACGTCGTTGAGAGCTTTGATGAAATCGCTTCCGGTCGTATTCATAACTGCCTCGCTGAAATTTGTAACAAAGTACGTCCGGACATAACTAATTTCAAGTTAATCTTATGACAAAAAAATTACGATTTAAATGAAATATTCATGCGGCTTTTTTGTTATAATCTGTTAATTCATTTTTATCCCATCTTGATGAGACCATGTTTTTGTAACCAATTTCACAAGGAGGTTTTCCATGAAAAAAATTACGCGCGTGGATTTTCTCAAAATGTGTGTTGCCCTTTTGACCATGACGGGCTTAGGGAAGTGGGTCATGGCCTGTTCTGGGGGCAGCGGCGGCGACGAGGATCCGGACAACGGTGGCGGTCCGACTCCTCAGCCGGATTGTCTCAATGCTGGAACGAATGTGTCGATCGCGGGCAATCACGGCCACGTATTGGTCGTTTCAAAAGCAGACGTAGCGGCCGGTACGCAAAAATCCTACGACATCGAAGGCAGCAGCGGCCACAGTCATACGGTTACGCTTACGACGACGCATTTCGCTTCATTGGCATCGAATCAATCGGTCGTTGTTACTGCTACCGGTGGGCCGCATACTCACTCAGTAACCGTGAGTTGCAAAAGCGCTTAGTCAAATAGCGCGCGGATACCATACAGCGGATTTTCACCGGATTAAATAAAAAAACCGAGTTGTAATTAAACTCGGTTTTTTTGATTTAGAATAGAATCCATTACCCGCAGCATCCTTTGGTTTTTTCAGAAGGTTCGCAGCAGCCGGGTTTTCCCATGGTCTCGGTTGTGCAACAACTGCCTTCTTCTTTTTTTGAACTTGGGGTACAACATGCGTTCTGAGTGGCTTGTGCAGACTCTTGATTAACGGCGTTTTTTTGTAAAACGGGAATATCCATGATTCTTTTCTCCTAATTTAAATAAATAGCTTTCACTTAATAAGACGGAGAAAAGAAAAAATGATGCGTCGGTTTTAGCACGAACGGCATGACGCCGATTTGCTTTCGGCGTCGAGAATGCGGCCGCGGCTATCTAATTCGATCGAGCAGCAGTCATGAAACATTTGTTTGAGCTTTTCGCGGCCGCGTTGTACTCGCGACCGAACGGAAGGATAGGCGAGGTTGTATTTTTTGATCAGATCCTTTTGTTTGATGCCGTTTAATTCGGAATCGATAATGACGGATCGGTATTCATCGGGCAATTGATCGATAAAATTTTGCAGACAACATTCAAGCTCTTTTATCTTATCCGGCGCATCGTCTTCGGCAATTAATTCATCCGGCTTTTCTATCGGCATGGCTTTTTTCGATGAGAGGCGATAGAAGTCGGTGATGGCATTTCGGGTAATTGAAAATATCCAGCTTTTAATTTTTTCTTTTGACGACAACGTGTCGATATTTTCGGTAATTTTTAAAAACACTTCGTGCAGAATATCTTCCGCGTCTGCAGAATTCGATACTTTACTTTTGATGTAGTTCAGCAAACTGTTGTGAAATTGCGAATAAAGTTGAGTTATTTCCATTTGAAAAATCTTTCAATTGGTATGGTCAATGTCTGCCAGTGCCATACGAGAGCGCTCGTCATAACAGCACCGATTATTAAAAAAATAAGAGTTAAGTCGGGCAATAGCAACAAACTTCCACCTAAAAGCGATCCGGCCGCCGCGCCGATGTCGCGCCACGTGGCATTATCGGCGACGGCTTTTAACCGATTGTCGGCGCGTGCAGCGTTGTATGGCGCCAGCGCGGCATTCACACTGTTAAATGTAAAAATAAACGTAAAAGCCAAAACCAGCGTTGCCGTGCTGTTGGCTAATGCCAGGCCGAACACGCCGAATGTCATTAAAAAAAACGAACTGTTAAAAATTTTTTCAAATCCTCGACGATCCGCCAGCCATCCGGCCAACGGCGATAAAAAAATAAGGCAGAGCCGTCGGTAGGCTAAAAGCATGGCCGCCATGGCCATATTATCCTTCAAGAAATAACCGATCACGACGACTAAAATTCCTTCAACGACAAAAGCCGATATAAAAACCAATCTGTCGAACGACGACGGTATGCCTAATAATTTACTTCCGGATAAAGTTTCCGGTTGAGCCATTTCCGGCAGTTGCCACGCGAAAAAAATTCCCGGCAGCGACAACAAACCTAAAATTGCAAAAGTTGCCGCAGCACCGGCATGATTAAAAATCACGGGGCCGATCATCAATGCGATCATCGGACCGATTTCATAAATGCCGCGGCTGAGCCCAACGGACATTCCTTTCGATGGCGATTCGAGCGCGTATTGGATCGAGCTGATTCGCATCGTTGCGAACGCCATTCCCCAGACGATTCTGAAAAATATCCAAAGCACGATATTGCCGATAAAGCCGTGTGCAAAAGTTGAGACAATAGCCAGCAATGTCGCGAGGATGGTCAATCGGCGAAATTTCCATTGCAAAAAAGCGTGCACCATCAATGAATTAGCCGCTAAGCGGACAAGGCGATTGATCGATAATAAAAGTCCGACCATCACGACCGGAACGCCCACTTCGGCGTAATGAACCGGGAGAAAGGGATACAAAAACGCGTCGCCGAAACTTGAGAAAGCAAGCGCCAGTGCGGCGAAAACACCCGATCGCAAAGGATTACGCACAACAGGCGCTCGTTTTAGCCTCAGGCGAAACACCGCAGCAAGCCTCGCCAAAATCCGTGCTGCACACGCCCGTTTCGGGTAATTCGAGTTCCACGCGGCGAGCGGCTTCCCAGTCGCCAACGAGTCCTGCAACGACCGACCGAACCTGTTCGTACCCTGTGGCCATCAAAAACGTCGGAGCGCGACCGTAGCTTTTGGATCCGACGATATAAAAATCTTTTTCAGGCTGGCGCAATTCCGCTTCGCCGTGCGCGCGTACCGTACCGCAACTATGCACATTCGGATCGATCAATTCGGCGATATTGGCCACGCTTTCGATCGCGTGATCGATGTTTAGTCTGATCTCGCGCAAGAAAGAAAAATCGGGGCGTGAGCCGGTATTGCAAATGATTTCATCGATGCCGGGCAAAACATAAAATTGATTATTTTGATGGCCGACAATCGACAGCCGGTTTTTTTCATTCACGATCTGCTGAATGTAAAAAGGCGTATAAACATTCACGCGGTTATCGTTGACCAATTGTTCGATACGGACGCCGAGAGCGCCGCGGGCTGGTAACGCGTCATTTTCCTGGCCGCCATAAACTTTCTTTAAATTATCTTTTCTTAAAACCCAGTGAATTTCCGTTTCAGGGAATTCGTCTTTGATATCGTTCAGCGCTAAAATGCTGTTGATAGCAGAATGTCCGCCGCCAACGACAAGGACGCTTTTGTTTTTATAACGATTTTTGTGAAGGTTCTGGATGTCGGGAATGCCGTAAAAAATTTTTTCGAAATTTTGCAATTCACCGTCAGCATATATTCCGCCGGAGCCGATGGGGTTGGGGGAGAGCCAGGTGCCGGAAGCATCGATGACCGCGCGCGCTTCGTGAAATTGGGTTTGCCCGTTTTGCCGCACTTGTATCACGAACGGCAACTGCTCGCGCCGGTTGTTAATCACTTTATCCAATCCTTTGCGCCCGGCGGCGATGACGGAACTATTTAAATGTATAGAGGGCCGGATTTCGGAAACTTCCGATAGAGGCTTGAAATAAAAATCGTACAGTTCTTTTCCGGTAGGGATTGCTTCATCGTCCGGCGCTCGCCAGCCGTTGGCTTCCAATAACTGTCGAGCCGCTTTATCGATATTGAATCGCCACGGCGAAAACACCCGTACGTGCTGCCATGACTGAATATTCGCGCCGACCATGGCGCCGCGCTCGAAAAGTAAAAAAGGTTGCCGACGCACGGCAAGATGAGCTGCCGCGGCCAGTCCCACCGGCCCACCGCCAATAATGACTACAGGTAACGAATTTACAGTATCCATGATTTTTCTCATTTTATGTTTTGAGCGTTTTCAATCAATAAGACGGCCAAATCAAAAAATGATGCAGGGGAATAAATAGCACACGAATGACACCGATACAATGGATTTTCACGGGATTAAACAAAAAAACCGAGTTGTATTTAAACTCGGTTTTTTTTTGTTTGAATAAATCAAATATAAAATCGAATTGCCGCTAACGGCTAAACTCCTTCACTTTACGGCCAAAGTGTAAGGATTCTACCCGTAATTCATTATTCAAATAAAACCGGTACGCATCAAACCTTTGAAAACCGGAGTCTAAGCTGAAATGATCGCAGTTTTCCTGAACGGCTATTTCTTTTACCCGGTCAAAAATAATTTTGGCGTATCCTTTTTTCCTGTGCTGCGGCAGC
>JABWBZ010000369.1 GCA_013359335.1 bacterium | reverse complement strand
CTTTGGTACAATGCTGTCGACGGATTGAGGTTGGGCTATCGTTTCAAAGGAAAGTGGGAAACTGACGAGCATCAAACATTACTGGGACTGTATTCCGGAACAGCCAGTCAAACGCCGGATTTCGAATTAAGTTATTCGACGCCGTTGTACGAACTTGGATCGCAAACTCGATTGAACGCAAGTACCAATAGACTTGAAGGCCGAACGGAATCCAGACTTGCATTGAGCCGGCGTTTATTCAATCGCTTTTATAACGATCCGCCGTTTCAAGAAATATTAGTTGGCGTGAAAGCCGGTCAATTGTTTGGCTCTGATTATTTGCCGCGCAGCATCGGATGGGAAAAAGGTTGGGTCAATACGATATTCATATCATGGTCGTATCAACCGAACTTATATCAAAGTTCTTTATTTCAGATCAGTTTAGAATCGAGCATGTTGGCATCGGAATGGGATTTTTCGAAGGTTCAATTTTCGTACACCGTTCCACTGGTTCTCAAAAAAAATTATTTGACGCTGGAATCACGGGTGTTTGCAGGCTATGGTACCGGTAATATTCCGACTCAGGATCAATTTTATTTATCCGCCGCATCACCGCGCCAGATGTTCAACGATAAATTCTACCGTTCACGCGGCACCTTGCCGGCATGGAGTTGGCAGCGGCAGTCTGACGCCACGCGGCATGTGTATTATGACGGTGAAGGCAGTATGTCGGGATATCACGATGCGAATATCAGCGGGCGAAGAATTTGGGCGAATAACTTTAATATATATTTTATCAATCCATTTAAATTACTTACAGAAAAAAACTTTTACGTATTGTCGGAATCCGAAACGTATTTTTTTGCAGATGGGGGATTGGTGTGGAATCGTGACAAAGAATTGAAAAAAAATCTGAAGGATTTATATCGCATGGATGCCGGATGGGGCTTCAAATACACGCCAGTGTGGATTCCGTCGTGGTGGGGCAATTATACGCTACAATTTGAATTTCCGGTTTGGGTCAGCGATCCGAAAGCCAATAACAAAAACAGCCATTGGGCATGGCGCTGGGTGATCGGGCTGGATCATCATTTCTAAGGAGTTTTCATGCAATCATCAACGACGCCATTCCGCATCAATTTCTTTAAGTCACTATTAACGGTATGGGGCAAAGAAATATCGCTACGATATTGGTGCAGGCAATGCCATACCAAACATCAAACGCTGGTAAAATTCGGCGATGTGTATCCGCAATTTATTTGTGAGAATTGCCAGACTAAAAATGTTATTAATATCAAATACCGTTAAACGTTCTTTTTAAATCACGATAATTTTTCGTACTGCTTGATAATTAATTTTTTTCTGTCGTACATGATGATATTTTGCTTTTTGAGTTCGCTCAACATCGTCGTTGATTTTTGACGGCTTGTTACAGTAAGCTTGGCAATATCCCATGCATCAGGTTGGTTTGATTTCGATATCTTCATCATTTTACCATATTTTTTACCCGATCACACGGGAATAAACAAACTAAACAAAGGTTATTAATGCATTGAAATTTCGTTTTTCAATTATCATTCCGGTTTTCAACGAAGCGCCGATCATCGGCGGCGTGATTGAGAGTCACTGCCGGTTAGGCAATGTAGAAATTATCCTCTCGGATGGCGGCAGCGACGATGGCACGATTAAAATCGCGGAAGAATTCACAAAAAAATATTCCAACGTTTTGCTCACGTCCTCTATAAAAGGCCGTGGCATTCAAATGAATACAGGCGCCAAGCTTGCACGCGGAGAGTGGTTAATTTTTTTGCACGCCGACACGCTCCTGCCTACAGCATCATTTCGGGCTCTGGTGCAACATATTGAGGAACATCCGGAAACTCATGCGGGTGCGTTTACGCTGCGACTGGAGCATAAAAGTTTTTTTTACCGTTATATGGAATTTTATGCCAAATGGCGCTGCAGGCTGATTCAACTGCCTTTTGGCGATCACGGCTTTTTTATCAGAAAAACGATCTTTGTTAAATTAGGCGGCTTTCGCGACGACTTTCCGATCATGGAGGATGTGGAAATGATCCGGCGGCTCAAGCGCCAATGCAGTTTGGCCATTCTCAAAGCGCCGGTTTTTTCATCCGTTCGCCGGTTCGAAAAAGACGGACGTTTCAACCGCGCGCTGACAAACCTTTTAGTACAAAGTTTATATTTTTTTGGACAACATCCGAGACAACTTGCACAACTCTACAACAGAGAAGCGCATGAAAGCCACGGCAAATAACCCGCAGAGCAATCCGGTGTATAGCTTCAGGTCATCACTGGCTCAAGTTGTCAGGTACGATCGCGTAATTATCGGAAAAAATAAAAGGACTTACTCATGTTATACTTGATCCTGTTTGGTGTTTTTTTCCTGGCTTATTCCAACGGCGCCAACGATAACTTCAAAGGCGTAGCGACGCTTTTTGGGAGTGGAACGGCTGATTATAAAAAAGCGATCCGGTGGGCGACGATCACAACGGCGCTGGGCTCGGTAGCGTCTTTGTTTTTTGCCGAAGCGTTGGTCAAACTCAATCGCAAAATTGATCATTTTAATCTTATCGTCCC
>JABWBZ010000368.1 GCA_013359335.1 bacterium | reverse complement strand
AATTCAAGAACGAACTGAGACTGTCGAACTGCCTCTCGTCGGAGTTCACAGCGATCATTGTGCGATGATCGTGGATAAAGGCCTTGGCCAGATCAATGGCGTGCTCAACCGCTCGGTCAATTTTGCCAATCAAAAAGCTCAGGTTAGCTACAATCCCGATAAAACTTCGCCTGCGCAAATTACTCAAAAAATCCGCGATCTCGGCTATGACGTCGATGTGATTAAAACGACGCTGCCGGTCGGCGGAATGACGTGTGCGGGATGTGCGGCCAGCGTAGAATCGATGCTCAACGCGCAAAAAGGCGTTTTGAAAGCGAATGTGAACTTCGCCAACAAAAACGTTTACGTCGAATATCTGCCCGGCGCGATTACGCTGCAGGACATGCAGAAAGTCGTCAAAAGCATCGGGTATGAACTTTTGTCCGATTCCACCGGCGATCGCGAATTGATGGAAAAAAAGCAGTCGGAAAATTACCGGCAACTGAAAGTTAAGACTGCCTCTGCTATCGCACTTGCCTTGCCGACCGTGATCATCGGCATGTTTTTCATGAATATGCCGTATGCCAATTGGATCATGATGATCCTCACGACGCCGTTACTTTTTTGGACGGGGCAAAGTTTTTTTGTAAATGCATACAAACAGGCGAAGCATCGTTCATCCAACATGGATACACTCGTTGCGCTAAGCACCGGAATTGCTTACACATTTAGTGTGTTCAACACCATCTATCCGGGTTTTTTTCACAGCCGCGGACTTCATCCCCATGTGTATTTCGAATCGGCGGCGGTCATCATTGCGATGATTTTGCTGGGAAAACTGCTCGAAGAACGCGCCAAATCCCGTACGTCCGGAGCGATCAAAAAACTGATGGGGCTTCAGCCGAAGTCTGTGAGGATTATTCGTAACGGCGTCGAAAAAGAATTATCAATCGAAGAAGTCATGGTTGGCGATACGATTATCATTCGACCCGGTGAAAAAATCCCTGTCGACGGCATAGTGATCGAGGGTTCGTCGTTTGTCGATGAAAGCATGATTACCGGCGAGCCGATTGCCGTCGAAAAAACATCCGGACTTGCCGTATTTGCCGGAACGATCAATCAAAAAGGCAGCTTGCGTATTCGCGCCGAAAAAGTTGGCAGCGAAACGATGCTGGCGCACATCATTAAAATGGTACAAGAAGCGCAGGGCAGCAAAGCGCCGATCCAGAAATTGGTCGATAAGATCGCGGGCGTTTTTGTTCCGGTCGTCATCGTCGTTTCGATCATCGCATTTCTGGCGTGGTATTTTTTGGGGCCGGAACCCGTATTTACCCGTGCGATGCTGGCGATGATTACGGTGTTGATTATTGCGTGTCCGTGTGCATTGGGTCTGGCGACGCCGACAGCGATCATGGTGGGCGTCGGTAAAGGCGCCGAAAACGGCATTCTGATCAAAGACGCCGAAAGCCTTGAACTTGCTCAGAAAGTGAATGCCATCATTTTGGATAAAACGGGAACGATTACCAAAGGCGAACCGGAAGTTCAGGAAATTGTTTGGTCGGATGAAACTACCGATCCCAAGCGGTTAACGGCAATTCTCTTTTCACTCGAACACCATTCCGAACATCCGCTTGCGGAAGCAGTAGTCAAAAAATTTCGAAATGAAAACGTAGCCGAAGCAAAATCCGAAAAATTCGAATCGGTGACAGGTAAAGCCGTGAAGGCCATGTTCGACGGACAAGAATATTCGGTTGGAAGTTTGAAATGGGTGGAGGAAAATCGTATAAATTTTGATCAGAAGCTCCGGGCGAAAGCGGCTGATTTTACGGCGAACGCGAAGACCGTGATTTATTTTTCCGATCGGCAGAAAGTTTTGGCGGTTATTGCTATCGGTGATGCGATTAAAGAAACATCACGCCAGGCTGTCGCCGACTTGAAGAAAATGAATATCGACGTGTACATGATCACGGGCGACAATAAACAAACCGCGGCCGCCATTGCCAAAGAAGCAGGAATCGAGCATTTCTTTGCGGAAGTTTTACCCTCGGAAAAAGCCGAACACGTCCAACGTTTGCAAAATGCCGGCAAAACGGTGGCGATGGTCGGCGACGGGATCAATGATTCTCACGCACTGGCGCAAGCCGACGTCAGCATCGCCATGGGCAAAGGTACGGACATCGCCATGGATGTTGCGGCCATTACGTTGATGCAGTCGGATTTAGCCCACATTCGCGGCGCGATTACGTTATCGAAAGCTACCGTGACCACGATTCGCCAAAATCTTTTCTGGGCTTTTATTTATAATGTCATCGGGATTCCAATCGCGGCAGGCGTGTTATATCCATTCACTGGATTTTTGCTCGATCCGATGATTGCCGGGACCGCGATGGCGATGAGTTCGGTGTCTGTCGTGACGAATAGTTTACGATTGAAAAGGACAAGGATGTAAGTCAAAGCTTTATACCGTTGCACACAGTTATCACTTTTTTTCAGTGCAAATACGTTAGATAATTATTTAATTGAGTTAATGTCAAATGTTGTGTAAAGTTTTTTAAGCGGCGATATGAAACTTGGTTATTGGTTTAGATTTTAGTGATTCTATAAGGGACGGAATCGAT
>JABWBZ010000367.1 GCA_013359335.1 bacterium | reverse complement strand
GATCATCGCCATCATTAGCACCGGAGAAGTTGCGGCGGCACACAATGGTAACCTGATCAATTATTTTCAACTGCGGAATGAATTACAAAATAAAGGCGCCATTCTCCAGTCCAACAGCGATACGGAAGTCATTCTCCATCTTGCTGCGCATTCAGGATTCCCAAAAGTTGAAGACCAGATTAAATATGCCGTCACGCAAATTAAGGGCGCTTTTTCACTGCTTTTAATTACAAAAGATAAACTCATTGCCGTGCGCGATCCGCATGGAATTCGCCCTCTCTGCATCGGGCGCATGGGCGACGCGACCGTCATTGCCAGCGAATCGTGCGCGTTGGATATTATCGGCGCGGAATACGCGCGTGACGTCAGGCCGGGCGAACTCATCGTCGTCGACGCGCAAGGCCTTCACAGCGAAATGATCGTCAAAGATATTCCGACGCCGGCGCATTGTATTTTTGAATTTGTCTATTTCTCACGCCCTGACAGTAAAATTTTCGGCGACAACGTCGACAAAGCGCGGCGCAAACTCGGCAAACGCCTTGCAGAAGAAGTTCCGGTGGAAGCCGACATCGTGATCAGCGTGCCGGATTCGAGCAACACCGCCGCCGTCGGTTATTCGCGCCGAACCGGAATGAAATTCGAACTCGGATTGATCCGTAATCATTACGTCGGACGCACGTTCATTCATCCAGTACAGTCCATGCGCGATCTCAAAGTGAAAGTCAAATTTAATGCGGTCGAAGGCGTGTTGCGCGACCGACGCGTAGTCGTGATTGACGATTCGATCGTACGCGGCACAACTCTGAAGCCATTGATCGCCATGATCCGCAAAGCCGGCGCCAAGGAAGTACACGTACGTATCAGTTCACCCCCGGTGACGTCGCCGTGTTATTATGGAATGGATTTTCCCACCAAAAATGAATTGATCGCCAATCGCATGTCCAAAGAAGAAATGTGTAAACAAATCGGCGCCGACAGTCTGGAATACCTTTCGATGGAAGGATTGTTAGCGGCAGTGCCGCAAGATGGACACGGCTACTGCACCGCCTGTTTCAGCGGAAAATATCCTATGCCTGTAAACGAACAAACGGATAAACTCCAGTGCGAATTACCGCTGGCTAAGAATCAGCCGTGAACTCGATCCTTGAATCGCGTTTGCAACTATTAACCGTCAACGCTATAACTCCGTTGAAACGGCAGCGATCACCCACTGCCGCAATCTAATGAGCAGGAAAATAGTTTCCGGCATGATAAAGATCATGTGGGAATATGTTGAAAGGATACTATTATATAACAGTGCCGGAACTCGGATTCATGATTCGCGTAACGACAAGCAATGAACACAGTGGAGTTATCGTTTCAATAAATATTTCTTGGCAACTTCATTCCACCGTACTATGACCGGCCCGAATTCATCATTTTTCTGTAGCGCCATTAATCGATTCGTTTCATCAAATATAAACCCGTACAACTCCGCCTTTTCGTACAAATCGAATAACATTTCCAATCGGGATGCAGAATAATATTGATTTGGAAACCGGGTTAAAAGCCTCTTAAGGCTCAGGAGCGCTGCATCGTAGCGTTTTTGATTATAAAACCACCGGATAGCGTTCAAGCGTTCTTCGAAGAATGGAATATTGACCGACGTCTTTTCCGCTCCTGGAAAACCGTAGGTCAAACCGACCGATTGTTTTCCTCCCGAATCGACTTTCATGGACGGAAGCTGCTCTCCTTCAATCTGTGTCAAAGCGCCGACCAAATCGTTTTTGCTTTTTAGGACGACATCCTCCAGAAAAAAATATCCGTGATCGGGCGTATTGTATACATCAGTCTCTTTATATAATTTTAATTCGGTCCGTTCCTTGGTCAATACAAACGTCTTGGATGGCAAAGTTTGTTTGGCTGAGATGGGGACCCATTGCATGGCCAAAGGATCAAGATAAAGACTCTCGCCACGTTCCAGTTTTACCCACAACGATTGCTGCTGTGCTCCGAGCGGGGAAACTGTAAAGTAAATAAGCAATGCCATCATCAGAGGCCTCATAAAATTCGCTCCTTTAAAAATCATAAACATGAACGGTACCTTCGCCGACGCCGTTTTCTTCGATTACTTTTTGATAATACTCCCGCGATCCTTCTCGAAAAGCTTTTTCAAATCCTTCCGACAAAGACGTAATCTCCACTGGAATCCATATCGTCGTCTTCCCTGTCATATTTTTTCGGACCACGGTTTGAAATTCTTCTAAACCCGTTTCACCTATTTTCTCCGCTTCAATGCCTGTATCTACCAGCAAAAATACATGACCGACACTTCCGCTGCGGGCAGTTGGCAGTTGCACGCCGGTCTGTGGGCGAATGTCGACAACGGCGCATTGAATTCCGACAGCCATTAAATTGGATGCAATAAATACTGTGAGATCTTCACAATCACCGGTTTTGCGCTGAAGCGTTTCAACCGGATATTGTACACGATCGACATACACGGTCGTCGTAGGATCCGGAATATAGGTTAGACCACGACCGATGCTCGTCAGAAAATTTTGCAAAAGCTTGAGCTTGTCCTTCTTATCTTCAGACTGTGCCATAATCTCGGTTAATT
>JABWBZ010000068.1 GCA_013359335.1 bacterium | reverse complement strand
TCCACCGCGCCGGTTTCTTCGATGAGCGCCCGGACAAATTCATCATCTGTTGCGCAAATGTGAAGCGAGGCAAATGCGTAAAAAGCGCCCAGCGGCTTGACGACGGAAATTTCAGGAATGGAGTTTAACATTTTGCAAGTCAGATCGCGCCGGCGGGCGAGGCGATAACGCATGTCGGCAAGGTGGCTTTGATCGCCTTCGAGCGCAGGCTTGATCGCATACTGCATCGGATGATTGGCGCAAACGCGGGCACGCAGTAATTTATTAACCGCTTCGATGTACGGTGCGAGCAATGCCGCATCGCCGCTCACGATGCCCCAGCCAATGCGAAATCCGGGAACAAGATAGGACTTGGAAAGGCCGTTGAACGTGATGACCGGAACGTCGGAATTCAGTGAGGCGAGGGAAGTGGAAACATCGCCGTCGAGTAACAGCTTGTCATAAATTTCATCTGCAAAAATAATCAGGTTGTGTTTAGCGGCGAGCGCGATGATTTTTTCCAAGACCTCTTTTGAACAAACGGAGCCTGTAGGATTATTGGGATTGATCAAAATAATCGCGCGCGTTTTGGCATTGATCTTTGACGCCATTTCTTCGACGTTCGGCTGCCAACCGTTGGATTCGTCGAGGTAATAAAGGTTGTCGACGGTATTGAGTTTCTTCAAAATGGCGCCATACAGAGGATAGCCGGGGCTCGGCGCAAGAACGTTTTCTCCTTCATTGACCAATGCGGTCAGGCAAAGATCGATCGCTTCGCTGACGCCGGTCGTAATAAAAATGTCTCGGATATTGCGGATGCCTTTTTTTTCGGCGTCTTTTTCAATAGCGGTCAAACCTTCTTTGATGCCGGAGGAATGAGCGTAACCGTTTTTATTTTGCAGCATCGCTTGGTAAGCGGCCTCCACAATATGCGGCGGTGTTCGGAAATCGAATACATTCGGATCGCCGATATTGAGGTACAACATTTCGAGTCCGCGTTTCGCAGCTTTTTCAGCTAGCACAACGACGTCGCGGACGGCGTAGGTGATTTCAGCAGTTCGATGTGCGGGATGGATCAGAAGGGATGACATAGCTGGCTCCAAAACATAAGTGGCGTAAGAGCGTTTTCTAAGCGGCCTCAATCTAAACAAATCCGGAATAAAAGACAATGATTCAAACACCCCCAAATCGGGGCATAAAAAACAATTTTATTCGTGCCGGACAAATCTTATCTTTGACAAAATGATAAGGCGCTTTTTGTGATGATGAATAAACGCTGGATAATATTTTTTTCCGTTGTTTTCGTTTGTCATGCGACAGTAGCGCAACAGCATTTTGAATTGTTGCCTGAAAGCAAATTGATTCCCGAACTTCCAGCCGATCCCGTGTCACATCGGTTTAAATTGGAAAATATTTTAATCACTAAAAATCTGCGATCGTCGTTGGGAGTGACCATTCCGGTAGTTGGCAACAAGAACCTGCAATTGGCCACGGGCGCGTCCGTTCAGTTTGAAGTTCATCCCAACGGCCAGGCGCAGATTGTATCGACGGAATTTTACGTCGATTATTTTTTGATTGATGTCCGTTGGAGTAATTTTTTACGCACACGATTGGGTTTGGGACATACCAGCCACCATTTGAGCGATAATTGGTATGAAAAACTGCAAAGGACTGAATCCGTCAATTATTCGCGGGATTACGTGAAAGGATTGGCCGTATTGGCTGACGAACGGTGGTTTGTTTACGGCGGTTTTAATTACGGTTTTGTTTTTCATTTGGAAAATGGCCATTCGAAACGATGGCATTGGCAATGCGGTGGCGAATGGATGCCTATGGCTATCAGTGAATCAACAGAAATTTATACAGCCGTAGATGTACAATGTTTTCAAGAAGCCGATTTTGAGGCTATGAACAATTATCAAGCAGGATTGAAATTTTCTAAGGCATTTCGCAACGTCAGAACCTTTTATAATTTTCGTCATGGTATCGACGAACGCGGACAATTCTTTCCACGCCATCGGGCGCTTCATTCGGTTGGGGTAAGCGTTGAAATTTAATAAAGATTATCAATTCCAATGATTACTGACCTTCGCTTAATTATGATCACGGCGACACTTCGGTCGTTGGCCATCGGAGCTATGAGCGTGATTTTTGGAATTTATTTATCCTTGATTGGATTGGATGAATTGCAAATCGGTTTTCTGATCACGGCGGGATTGGCCGGAATGGCCGCCGGGAATTTGGGTTTTAGTTTTTTTGCTGAAAGAATCGGAAGGCGGCAGACGCTGATGTTGATTGCGAGTATGATGGCAATAGCGATCGTACCGCTGATTTTTTCTCGTGATTTTTTGCTGATAGCCATTGCCGCCTTCATCGGCATGATCAACGGTATGGGACGTGATCGCGGCGCGGCGCAAGCCATCGATCAGGCTGTTTTGGCTCAATCGGTGCTTCCCCAAAAGCGAACATTTTATTTTTCGATGTATACTTTTTTGACGGACGTTGGCACCGGTTGCGGAGCGTTGCTGGCGGCCATTCCGCAAACGCAGGGAGATTACTCGTGGAGTTTTGTTGGTTACGGATTCCTTCTGCTGGTGACGGTGTTTTTGTATCCGGGAATGTCCACGCGCGTTGAGTCGGCTTCATCCGTCCGATCGCAACGCCTTTCGCCGCAATCGAAAAAGCTTGTAACCGGATTTGCGCTGTTGTCGATGATGGACAGCGTTGGCGGAGGATTGATTACCCGCGCTTTACTGACGTACTGGTTCGTCCACCGTTTCCATGTCGATTCGAGTTGGGTGGCCGTGTTGTTCGGTGCGTCTTCATTTGTCAATTCAGTCTCATACTTTGTTGCCGCCTGGCTGGCAAAACATATCGGGTTGGTTCGTACGATGGTGTTTACGCATATTCCGTCGAGTATCTTACTGATGTTGGTTCCGTGGGCGCCGGATTTTGTCACGGCTGTTTTTTTATTTATCGTGCGGGAATTTTTTGCTCCGATGGACGTGCCGACGCGCCAATCGTACCTGGCCGCTATTGTAAAAGAACATGAACGTGCCGCAACGGCCGGAATCATCAATCTTACGCGCAACGCTTCGTGGGCCGTAGGTCCATCGCTTGCCGGGTGGGCGATGAGTATTTCATTTTCGGCGCCGCTGTATTGGTCAGGCGTTTTGAAAATCATTTACGATCTTTCACTGTGGGCTGCGTTTCAGCACATACGACCTCCGGAAGAACAACAAAAGGCTCAAAAAGAATGAAATCTCTTCACCGTTCCGGCGTTACACGTGAAGCCGGCTTTTAATCATAAAATTAAAACTTATGACAGTCCTATCAAGCATTGAACAGTTTGAGGAGATTATGAAAACCGCGACGGCCGTGCTATACAAGCACAGTACACGTTGCCATATCTCCGGTTTTGCCATCCGCAAAATGGAAAATTTTGTTCTCCACCATCCGGACATTCCTGTTTACTTTGTCAAAGTGGTTGAACAGCGAACGTTAACTCAGTATATAACCGAGAGGACAAACATTAGGCATGAATCGCCTCAGGTCATCGTAATCCGGCATGGCAAACCTGTCTGGAATGGCTCGCATGAAGACGTGACCGAGACGGCGCTTGCCAAACAAGTTCTGTCCATGTAATTCCTCTTTCCAAAATCCTTTCCCTGCTGTATATTGGTGCGCTAAAAATCCGTCTTTATTCCCGTCATCGCTTTTCTTGGACATGTCCATTCTGCATGCCAATCCCGGCGTGCTTAACATAGGAGGAGTGATATGGTAAAAATGATCATTGCCGTAGTGGCCGTGTTTATCGCATGGTCGGCGCTGGATTTTGTCATCCATGGCGTCATTTTGCAAAGCGCGTATGCCAGTATGCCTCAGCTTTGGCGTCCGATGGAAGAGATGAAAATGGGATTGATGTATTTCGTAACGTTTTTAAATGCCGTTATTTTTACCATGATTTATTCTAAATTTATTACTCAGAAAACATTGGCGAATGCTTTATCTTTTGGAATAATGTACGGCTTGGCCGCAGGGCTGTCGATGGGATACGGTACGTATTCCGTTCAACCGATTCCCTATACGATGGCCTTGACATGGTTTTTGGGAACCCTCATTGAGATGGCCGTTGCCGGAGTGATCGTGGGATTGATTATTAAAGAGTAATTTTTGTTAAAGTAACTTGTAAGTACGAGCGAAGCGACAACCGGAGCCGCTTCGCTCATTTTTATTTTAAAGGAATCGGATTAAATATGGCGTCAATAGTAACCGAAATTAAAAAGGAAATGCGTCTACTGGCCGATCCGAAAAGGGCGGAAGTTTCAAAATGGTATTTTAAAACCGGCCCCGGCGAGTATGGCGAATCCGATATATTCATCGGGCTCACGTCGTCTCACATGCATGCTCTGTCAAAAAAACATCGTGAAACGAATTTTTCTGATATTTTGAAGCTGTTGAAGTCTCGGATTCATGAAGAACGTATGCTGGCTTTGCTGATCTGGACGCTGCAATTTCCAAAAGCCGATCCGGCACAACAGAAAAAAATTTTTACGGCCTATCTTAAAAATACACGTTATGTTAATAATTGGGACCTCGTTGATCTGTCGGCGCCATCATTGATCGGCTCTTATTTATTTGAACGTGATAAGAAAATTTTACCGAAATTGGCAAAATCGAAATTGCTATGGGAACGCCGAATTGCGATGCTGGCGACGTTATTTTTTATTCGAAACGGCGTGTTCCGTCCAACTCTTGAAATAGCGGAAATATTATTACAAGACAAGGAAGATCTGATTCATAAGGCTGTTGGCTGGATGTTACGTGAAATCGGTAATCGTGACATGGCGGCGGAAGAAAAATTTTTGAAACGTTATTACAAAAAAATGCCGCGAACTATGCTCCGTTATGCGATCGAGAAATTTCCTGAAAACAAACGTAAAAAATATTTAGAAGGAAAAATTTAAGGGAGTTTTCTTATGCGGGATTATATCCTATTTGCAGTGGTTGCCGGTTTGGCGTGGGGCATCGGCGGGTATTTCGAAAAAACAGGATTGCGGGCGATGGGTATTCCGCCGATTGCCGGCATTACGCTGCGAACGGCCGTTGCGCTGGCGATGCTGGGGTTGTTATCGATTCCCGCATGGAAAATGATTCAAAATCCGTCGGATGTTTCCGCATGGGTTATGATTGTCGTTGGCGGCGGCATTGTGGCCGGAAGTTTTGGCATGTGGAGTTTTTATAAATCATTGTCCATAACCGACAATCTGGGCGTTACGCTGGCGATAGCTTTTTCGGTTTCACCGCTGGCAGGAACGGTGGTGGGGCTGATTCGAGGCAATCAACCGATGGATTGGAAAACGGCTATGGGTATGATCGTTATCGTAGCAGGAATAGTGATTTTACAATTATCACACAAACCCGGAAAATAAAAAAGGCCGAATTTAAGTTTCGGCCTTTTAATATTTTTCCAGTGATTGGTTTACTTCAACAATATCATTTTCTTCGAGATGGATCCTTCGGGAGTGCTCAACCGATAAATATAGATTCCGCTTGCAACTTGTAATCCTTTCGCATTCCTTCCATCCCACACGGCATCGTAGCGGCCAATTTCTTTGACGCCGTTCGCCAGCGTTTTAACTTCCTGCCCCATAATATTGAAAATTTTCAAAGTAATTTTCGATTTAATCGGTACGTCGTATTTAATCGTCGTCGTCGGATTAAAAGGATTGGGATAATTTTGCTTCAGCGCGAATGTCTGTGGGAGAGGCTGTGCCATGGCGCTTTCAATCGATAATTCCTGTAAATCACCATCGTACGCGACGGCTTGCGTCACTGAAGAATTAATCGAAATCGCCGGCAAATTTTTCTGAGTTATAAATTTCAACACTATGATCGTGTCGCCGTCGGATAAAGTCGTGCCACTCGCCATCGGATCATCCCAACATATGCTGATTTTTCCTTCGCCTGCGCGGCTTGTTCCGATGTAATTTCCTATGCGGTCATCGGGAGTCACTAAACTCAATTCGGCCGGATCGAACTGAAGCGTGAATTGATACGCCGCGATGTTATTGAATTTTTTTGTGCAGATGGCATACTCGATCGATCCGTCTTGGGCAACAATCGATGGGCGGATTTCGAGTTGCATTTCCGATGCAAACGTTTTGTTCTCTTTGGTCAAAGCCGTGTCGGGTTTCCATGATTCGTTGACGTCGCCGAATTTGACTGCCGTAAAATGCAGGTCGTTTCGATTGCCGGGATTATTGATCGTCAAAAGGGTGTCGTAAGAGAAAGGTTGGGCCGGATTAGTAAAAATAAAATTCGACGGCACAAAAGTCCAGGCAATGCCGGACGGAAAT
This sequence comes from bacterium, assembly GCA_013359335.1. GTDB lineage: Bacteria > CLD3 > CLD3 > SB21 > SB21 > JABWBZ01. Next base: position 7,715 of record JABWBZ010000068.1, on the reverse strand, counting down.
GTATGAATGTCACCCAGAATCATCGAACGTAAGAGCGCGACGTCGAGATTAGAAATTTGTCCTGACTGATTGATATCGCCGGCCAATATCCGGTATGGTGATTCCAATGGTTTGATGCCTAGGATGTGACGCCGCATCAAAAGAACGTCCAACGTTGTCAAACCTTTGCGGATGTTAGATTCGTTATACCGGTTAACAAAGATTCCGTAGTTTCCATAAGAATGAGCATTGACAATATATTGCCCGGCCTGATCGGTGATGTCTGAACTTAACATTCCGTTACCGACGATAGTTACAGACGCGTTGGAGAGAGCCGTTCCTGTTCCGTTGCGAATCAAACCGCTTAAAGTAACGGGTTGATAGTCGACAAGGCTGATGAATCCGGACTGTACGGCGTAAAGCAATTCATTTAAGTTATGGTCGATGAATTCTATAGTCGTCGGATTTTGGATGAAGCGAACGTCCGTCGATTGATTGGTTGTTCCGGCTACATGAAATTTGAGGCTAAATAGTATTGAACTATCCGTTAGACTGCGCGGCAATAGATCGGGGCTCAGCCATGCGAAACTTAGTTGTCCCGTTGTTGTGTTTGAGAATCCAAACGATGACGAATCCATGCCATCTAATCCGAAATGTTCGATGCCGTCAAAAGAAATAATTGCAGGATTCCAATCCAGAGTGAATTGGGCCGAGATCAGGTTTTTAAAATCGCGCGCACGAATAGGTAATATTATGTCGGCATCGTGCCACGTGGTTACGGTATCAGCCCACACGGATACGGTGGCGGGCTGCAGAGGCTCACTGCGCGGGCGGATATACGAACCGACGGAGAAAGCAGGTGATACTGAATATTCTATCGAATTCCCGCTCATATCCTTCGCGCGGATCATAATATCGAACCCAACGGAATCAAGATTGTTTAAAGAGGTGAAGTCGGCTTCGTAATGCATACCGTAATAATTATCTTCAAAAAGCGCTTTTACAGGCAATGATTGCCAGGTTTGGCTTCCATAATACCGGGTAAAGAATTCAACCGTCGTTGTATCCACACGATAGTAAGTGCGTTCTTTGAACAGATGATCCGCAAGGGAAAACTTCAGTCGCAAGGGTTCGTCTTTGATGGGTTTTTGCATGTAGACGTGGTAGTCTTCTTTGTATAGCCGCATGGAAGTAAGCTGCGGCGGATCGGCGTCGTACAATCTTAAATCAAATTCATGTCTTAATTTGGCTCGGCCTGCAACATTTTTCTCTGTGAAAAGCGAGTCTTTTAATTCTAGCGTATACCGATCCAGCTCAAGATTCATTGCGACATAACCGTCTTCAACGTCTTGAGCAAAGTAAGTTCCCGATGAATCATAAATATCGAATTTAGATTCTATTCGTTCATAAGATTTGTATTCATCAATACCACCATAAGGATAAAATAACATATAGGTATTATATCCATACGTGTACGGATCATCAGGGTCGCCATTGTACGAAACCGTCCAAACGTAAGTCGGATTTTTACCTGGCTGAATCGTATCGCCGGCCGGATAATACATCTCATTGGGGTCAGTAAATTCTGGAAAAGTCATCAAGGTATCATTGCGGCTTCCCCAATCGTTGGAGCTGTAGTAGATGACGGATTGGTCCTGTCTCATGGCATAGGCACGGTTTCCCCATTGATACTTGGGAGCGTATTTGGAAGAAACCAATTTTACGGTTTTGGTAGCATCAAACCCCCATCCACCGAAAATAAGCCAGGCATAGTAATGATTGCTATCGTCCCGTCGAGATGCTAAAGCGAACGGACTGAATACCGTAAGGTCTGTATTCGAATAAGAAAAATTGATGTTGGACAAATAATTAGTAAACAAATCGGAAGATAAATTACTGACAGTAATATTCGAAGTCAATCCGTTGCTAATGGTTGGAAAATGAATTAAACGAAATACATTGGCATTTGCATCCCCATCCAAAACCGCGGGAGTAACTTTGATTCGATCGGAAAATTGAGTAATATGGCTGGGATTGTCTTGTGCCTCGACAATCCAATTGGTGAGAAGTGAATTGTCGGGAAAAGTGATTACATAATCCAAGATCGGGGTGTCCATGGCGGCGTTATTTTCATTGACCGCATTTACTTGAATGGTATTGGTCAAATCGTTTTTTGAAACGTGAATGACGGCGCCCGGCGCTACCGTTACATTTTCTTTAATAATGATTCCTCTTTCGAATATAAAGGAAGCGACCAGATCATAGTTTCCGGGTTCGACGTCGATCTCGTATTCTTTCCATATTTCCGTCCCTATATCACTTGCTTCATACCATGTCACAAAATCATTTTGGCTGGTGAGTGCAAAATCCCATGAAAACTCGTCGAAGACTAACGTCGCAACGCTTGATTTAAAAAACGCCCATGGTAATTTTAGCGTATCGGATGAACTGGCGACGATCATTTTCCCTTCGAAGCATGATGAAGCATTTGTCGGATAAGGTAAAACAGTATTATCAACTTGCAGAGTTACAATGACTTCTTTCGTCTCGCCTTGATTCAAGGTGAATCCAGCCGGCGTTGCCGTTAATTGAATGCCTGCCTGTACACCGCTGAATGTTGCATTAAAAATTTGTGTCACGCCTGAAGAATTTCGAATGATTATGGTATCATTGATAGTCCAAAGGTTGTCATTTGGATCTCGACCGAAACTAAGATGAGCGGGCTCGGCGAAAACATCGGTTCCGACTGCTTTTAATGGTTGCACGCGTCCGGCGCCTTGCGCCATCACATCTTTGCCGATATCCAATGCCGTAGTCATCAAAGCCGATTTCATTTGTCGCGGCGTCCATGTGGGATGCAAAGTTTTCAACAACGCACATACGCCGGCAATGTGAGGAGCGGCCATGGAAGTGCCGCTTAAAGATTGATATTGTCCACTGAATATAGTCGAATTAATAGCGCTTCCAGGCGCTACGATTTCCGGTTTGATAGAGGCAATATCGGCATTGGGTCCGCGTGATGAATAATTAGCAATTTGGTCTGATTTATCAGTTGCACCTACGGTGATCGCTTCACGGGCAGTACCGGGACTGCCGATTGTGCGATAGTTATATGAATTTCCGGCTGAAATGCAAAAAATCACGCCGGCATTGACTGCATTATCGACAGCCGTGCTCATAGCGTCATCGGGTCCTCCCGGGCCGCCGAGACTCATATTGACTACGTCTAAGTGATCTGAAAAATCGCCGTCTTCATTTGGATCTACAGATCGTTCAATCGCGGCAATAATATCATCCTCGTAACCGCCGCCGCCCGCACTCAAGACTTTATAGGCCATTAATTTTGCTTTCGGAGCAACGCCTTTTAACACGCCATCGGCTGCAACAATACCGGCAACGTGCGTGCCGTGCCGATGGTCGTCCATCGGGTTATTATCATTATTGACAAAATCATAGCCGCCAATGACTTTGAAAGTGGGGCCAATGCCGCCTCCCAAATCCGGATGCATGTAATCAATGCCGGTATCGATAATCCCGACAATGACGCCTTCGCCTTGCGAACCGTATTGATACCACACGGAATCCGCTTTGATCAGCGGAACACTTTGTTCCAAGACCGCTTCTACTTTTTTGCGAAGATGAATTTTCTTTACGTACGATAAACGGCTCACTTGTTGGATCACCGGAAGTGGGGCATCCATGCTTACGCCAAAAAACGTTTTGTCGAACATCCGGCGCATTTTGGCCGTAGACATAGTTTTTAGAGATTTGCCGTTTTGCGTTTGAATCTTGTTTTGAATACGCATGAGATCATCGGCAAACTGCTTGTGTCGGTTGCTAAAAAACGATGCAGACAGCTTCGCTGTTTTTTTGAAGTGTTGAACAATCAATGGCTCTTCATTGAATTCCACAATGATTTCCATGACTTCATCAAGCGCCGGACGTTTTTTGATTTGCCCGTCTTTTGTGACGGCTGCCTGAACGGTTCGGCCATGGTCGTCTTTTGATTTTTCTAAATTCTGAAGTATTGCGTCAAAGTTTTTGCCGAGTCGTTCTTGAGCATAGATGTTAGGGATGAAATAAAAAGAAATGAGCAGGAAAAGCAGGTGATTTCGTAACATAAGATTCTTCATGGATCTCCTGATTGTAGATGAGTGATTATATTGATAAATAACCGTCGTGTGAATTAAATGAAAGTAATTGATAAAATTTAGTTTTCTTTAGCTTTGATGATTGAAAAATTAGGTAAGGGTTAGGGCAGTATTCTTAGCAACGACTTCGTGATTTAAGCCGTGGAAGGATTTGGCTTAAATCATGACAATTTTTTATGATTCTTGAGTTTACACCTCTAATTGAGAATATAATTATCGTTGAAGAGTGAGTAAATACCGCGTTTGCGGTATTTCTTGATGTCGGCTTATATCAGGTTTTCTTTTAACGCTTTAGCAACCATCTCGCTTCGAGAATGCACCTGTAGCTTGGAATAAATGTTTTTAATATGAGTACCGACAGTATGAGGACTCAAAAATATTTTTTTAGAAATTTGTACGTTGGTGAATCCTTCCACTAAAAGATGGAGAATTTCTTTTTCACGGGCGGTGAGACCGTAGTTATTTTCCGGAATATGGAATTTTGAAAATATGGATAATACTTTAACGGCAATACGCGCGCTGATGGGCGAACCGCCGGCTTCTGTTTCTCGAATAGCTTCCAAAATTTTTTCAGACGAAGATTGTTTTAAAATATAACCGATAGCCCCGGCGCAAATTGCTCGAAAAATTTTATCCGAATCTTCATAAACCGTTTGAATGATAATTTTTACCATAGGCGCTATGGATTTCATGACGGTGATGCCTTCAATACCGTTCATTCCCGGTAACCCGATGTCTAATAAAATAATATCCGGATGATGACCTGTCGACAGTTCCTGAATTGCGTCTTCACAATTTGAAAAAGAATAAGCGCATCGCATATCTTCAGCGCTATTGATCAGTTCGTAATATGCCTGCCGCATTTCCGGATGATCTTCTATGACCCACAGTTGTATCATGATTTCATGTTATGATGATAATTGGCACACCAGTTTGATAGTAACCCCTTGCCCCTGTTCGCTCGAAAATTCAATCGTACCGCCTAACGCTTCAGCGCGTTTCTTCATATTCTTCATGCCATTTCCTGTTTTGATCGGGTTATTCATGCCAATACCGTTGTCTTGAATCGTCCAATACATCGCATGCCCGTGCAAAGCGATATCAATAAGTACGTGAGAGGCTTTGGAATGTTTTAATATATTGTGTAAAATTTCTTTATATATTAAAACTGTATTTTTACGAATAAGCATGCTGAGCGGAGCTCCTTTTTCAGGTAGATGGAGTCGGTACGTTAAATGTTCTTGAGTTAACAGCTCGGCAGTAATTTCTTTGATACGAAGAAAAAAATCATCCCGCCGTCCTACATAAGGCTGAATGGCCCATACGATATCGCTCATAGCCTCCAGCGTTCGTCTCGCCACACCGCTTATGGTCAACAATTTTTCTCTTTCTTGATTTTCAAACGAGGGATGAATAGCCATTCTTTCTGTCATAAGCGCAATACTGCCTAAACTGCTTCCCACTTCATCATGTAAATCGCTTGCAATATCAGCGCGTAACTTTTCTATTTTAATAATTTGGCGCACACGATATTTGTATGCTAACATTAACACACTAATGATTCCGACTATCAGCAACGCTCTAAACCACCATGTTTCCCACCATGGCGGCGTGATGATAATTTTCAAGGTTCGTCCATATTCGTTCCACACTCCATCATGATTGGAACCCTTAACATGAAAAGTGTACGTCCCAGGATCAAGATTGGTATAGGTTGCAAATCGTCTTTTTGCATTGGTATAATTCCAATCTTTATCAAAACCTTCCAGCCGGTAGGCGTAGGTATGTTTCATCGGCTGACTGAACATAAGCGCAGAAAATTCCAGCGTAAAAACCGATTCGCGATAGGATAATATCAATTCGTCTGTATCTGTTATCGATTGAGGTAAGACAAAACCGTCATATTGTTGGCCCACAGTTACGGGAGTGTTAAATAGTTTGAAGGCTGTTAAAACAATTGGAGGCTGATAGTCGTCTTCACGAATGCTATCCGGATGAAACACGGTAAGTCCATTCATGCCGCCGAAATACATGGTACCATCATTGTCTTTAAAATATCCATTTTGATTGAATTCAGAATGACGTCTAATTGCGCTTCGACGTAACGATCGTAAAAATCCTGGCGCCAAGCGTCGATCAAAACGGTCAGTTCCTGAAATTTATCTTTAAACTCGGGATAGACTATCGTTGGTGAATCAAACTTAAACTCGTACAACATCCGCAATAAATGATCATCGTCGGTCTGATAAATCAGCCTTTGCAATTCATAAGGGCGGATATTTTGAATAGCAAATTCGTCGGGCGTCCAAAAATAAGGGCTCGAACGATGCAAACTCAAACGATTGGCGCCCAAAGGAGGTGGCAGGTGAGTAATTTTGGGGATCAATTCCAACAGCAAATCGTAATCCAATTGCCGCTCGCCAGGGGTTCCCAGAATTATGCCATAAACCACTTCCATGTGGTAAGTCAAAGTCCATTTGAGCAGTTCTACATTGCGAATACCGCTATTGCCCTTATCCATCAAGACCAGTACATTGGTGCTGAAATGCTCGATACCTGGCTGGATACCACGAATACCCGCAGAAGACATTACCTCTACCTGTTTTTTACTCAAATTCGATTTGGTTTCGTAAAATAAATTGAGTTGTAGTCCTTTTTCTTTTCGTAGAAAAGTGAGTTCCGGCAACAAGGTTTTGAAATAACCCAAATCGAGGATGGCATCGGTGGCATAAAGGTAATCTGGCTGGTAAAGGCCGGTCAAGTCTTTGATGATCGACAAAGTAGTGTTGCCGGATTTATTGCGATAATTGGCTGCACTCACGGCTTTGATTCCACAGAATTTACAATGGTGTTTGTCTCCCCACCAACATCCCCTGGAAGACTCAAAATGCAATACGAGCATGTCTTCACCATAGCCGGTCCGACTACGGGTTTTGATAAACGTTTCGTAGTCGGGGAGTGGGATAAAGTCTAAAACGCCTGGTAAGGGTTTTTGATCGGTTTTTACAATCTTACCCTCCATGCGCAGGAGGCTGTTTTTGAGGTCAATAGCCGATTCTCCGCGCAAATGGCGAATCATGGGCAAAAAAGTCGCTTCAGCTTCTCCCTGCACAATGGCATCGATTTCTTCAAAAACCTCCATCAGTGCCTCAGCCATTTCTTCATCACATCCACTCCCACCCCATAGTACTTTAATATCGGGCTCTCGGGTTTTCAATGCTTTCGCCAGTGCAATGCTAGGCACCTTCTGGCAGTCGAAACCCACTGAAAAACCAACAATGTCGTAAGTGTTTACAGAAATTTCTTCCAAACACTTTTCCAAACAGGTTTCTGCATCGTTGATGCCCATCATCACGTCGACAAACAATTCATCCAGAGTTGGCGATTCCCGTAAAACGCGTAGCTCGGCCTGAATTTCGATGGCTACTTTTTCGGCAAAGGCTTCTGTCTCCAAATGCGAAAAATAATGTGGACTAAAAATGGCTTGTCCATACATCGAGTGTAGGAACGAAGGCGGCACCGTTGGCGGCAAAAACAAGGTGCCGTAAAAAACATCGCAGGACTTCCCATTTTTTCGGGCAATAG
>JABWBZ010000366.1 GCA_013359335.1 bacterium | reverse complement strand
GTTCACCAATGAGTGCGCAAATCGCACGAAAAATATTAACGCTGTTTAAACAAAAAGATATCCTGAAAAAACCGGAAACTGAATATAAGCTCAATGAATTCGAAGAAAATATTCTGTATAAACTTGCAGCCGGCGACACTTATCAACATATCGGAACTAATCTGAACAAGAGCCCCAACACCGTCAAATACCATGTAAGAAAAATTTATAAGAAACTACAAGCCGAAACCAAATCGGAGGCCGTAGCCAAAGCCATTCGATTAGGCATTATTTGATTTAAATTGACTGCTGATTTTTAAAAAAATACCACGCAACTGCTTGACTTTTTTATCCAATTTTAATATCATAAAGACGTGTAAAATCAGAAAGGTCAAACATGAAACGTGGAATCGTTTTGCTGATCGTTCTCTTAAGCGTAGGATCGGTTGAAGCTCAACTTAAATCGCAAGCTGAAAAACAACCGGTCGACGTTCGTGGTGGAATTACTACGCCTGTAACGTCGTCGTTATTTGGTTTGTTTAGCCCCGGCAGATTTTACATGAGTCAAAGTTACGGCTTGACTTATTACAGCGGCGGCGGCCAAAGCGGTACCGTCGGCATGTATACCAATCAAATGAATTTTAAATTATCGGATCCTTTATTTTTGCGGGTTAATATGGGCGTCATGCATCAGCCATTCGGCGGCCCCAAAGGCGTTGAAAATAAAAACGCGCAATTTCTCCATGGTGCCGAACTGATCTATAAACCCAACAGTAAATTTCAAATGAATATCGGTTATAGTACATCGCCGTACTACTCGGGGTTCGGTATGTACGAAAGCCCGTTTGGCTCGCCTAATCGCCCAGGATATACGGATTACCAATTCGGTGGAAATAAATAACAGCCGGTTTTTTATCAAAAGATATAGAATATTAATAACCCCGACATGTCGGGGTTATTTTTTTAATGGGAGAGATGCAGGATGCTGAGAAAAACTCGTTCGGAAGAAACGGAATCAAACATGCCGGAGCAGGAAAATGCAACGAAGACCATGAGCGAACAAAAACAGTTTATTCAGAAGCCGCCTGATCAACGCTGGGATAAGTTGCTGAATCTACTTATCGGGGCCTTGTCACTGATCGTAGTGGCGCTCGTGATTTCGCTGATTATTCGGCTCAATAGTACGCCTGTCGATCCGAACATTAAACAAGAGGCTGTTGAAAGCACCCAGGAAAACAACGGGCAAAAAACGGATGAAACGGCTCAAGTTAAAAGTACGGTCATTCGTGTCGAAGTTTTGAATGGAACCAGCGTTCCACGGCTGGCGTCAAAAGCGTCTGATTTCCTAAGAGCGCGCGGTTTCGATGTCGTCCAGGCCGGCAACGCCCAACACAGTAATTTCAAAAAATCGGTTGTCCAAGATCGGCTGGGCAATATTCAAAATGCCATTCAGGTCGCCAACGCCCTCGGCATCAGCGAATCGGGCGTCATTCAGCAGAAAAATCCGCAATTGTACGTCGAGGTAACGGTGATTATCGGCAGCGATTATAAATCGCTCAAATTTATGTCCGGCAATTAATAGTTTTTTTTAAGTGCTAACGAATTCAATGCAATTGCTTTCTTCTTCATCAAGCGGTGACGTCACACGATTCGCATTCAACAACGGCCTCGTAGCGGTTGTTCGTCCCAATCCATTTATACCGGCCATTGCTATCCGGGGAAGCTTTCGCGGCGGAGCCTCGCTGGAATCCGACGGTGATTCAGGACTTACAAAACTTGTTGCCATGCTTTTAAAATCAGGCACGGAAACACGATCTGCAATTCAGATCGCCGAAGAACTCGATTTCATAGGATCGTCGATCAGTTTTACCGCCAATCATGATGCCGTAAATTTTTCATTAACGTCCTTGAGTAAACATTTTGATCGTTCGTTTGCGATTTTAGCCGATCTGTTGATCCGTTCCGTATTTCCCGCCGACGAAATCGAACGCGCGCGCCGGCTTGCTCTGGCCGATATTAAACAAAAGGCCGATCAGCCTATGCAAATCGCCTGGGACGTATGCAGCGAATCGGTATTCCAAGATCATCCATACCGGCGTTCGATCGACGGATCGGCAACAACGATTGATACATTTACGCGCGAAGATGTTGTAAGAGGTTATCGTAACATCGTATCATCCAATCGGCTTATTCTGTCAATCGTCGGCGATTTTGAACCGACAGCATTGATACAAAAGCTAATCGATCAGTTCGCAGAGATGAACACCAGCAAGTCTTCAATGCCCGTTCTTTCCGCGCCGACTTCGTTACAGAACAAAAAAGTTATGCTGGTTGAGCGCGATCTGACTCAAGCAAACATTTGCTTCGGCAATATTTCATGCAAACGCAATGTTCCCGATTACTACGCTACCGTATTGATGAACTATATTCTTGGAGGTTCCGGCCTGACTTCTCGTCTGACTCATCAAATTCGTACGCAACAAGGATTGGCTTATTCCGTTTATTCACAATTGGTACGGAGAGAGGCTGGAGGAATTTTCACCGTCAGAATGCAAACCAAGACCGATAATACCGTCAAAGCCACCGGATTGATACTCGATGAAATCCACCGTATGCAGAATGAAATGGTCGCAGAATCGGAACTTGCCTTGG
>JABWBZ010000365.1 GCA_013359335.1 bacterium | reverse complement strand
GGGGCGGTCGATTTTATTGATCACAACGATCGGTTTGCAATTTGCCGCGAGCGCTTTCTTCAAGACGAATTTTGTCTGCGGCATCGGTCCGTCGAACGCATCGACGAGCAGCAAAACGCCGTCTACCATGGTGAGAATACGTTCCACCTCGCCGCCGAAGTCGGCGTGTCCGGGCGTGTCGACGATATTGATCTTCGTACCCTTGTAGCGGATCGACGTGTTTTTTGCGAGGATGGTGATGCCGCGTTCGCGCTCGAGGTCATTGGAATCCATGACGCGTTCGGCTACCTGCTGATTGGAACGGAAAGTTCCGCTCTGGCGAAGCAATTGATCCACGAGCGTGGTCTTGCCGTGGTCGACGTGCGCGATAATCGCGATGTTACGAATATCTTCCCGCATGATCGTAGGTTTTTGATTATTTACAACGACGTCCTCTACCATAATACTCCTAAAAAAACTAACAAAATCAAAACATTAGCTTATTTTCCAAAAGTGGGCGAAATATATACTATGAGGTATAGAAAAACAAGGTTTTTTATGATTTTTTTGAATTTGTAAGAAAGGCGTTTTTGAATTGAAAATTGAGAGTGGAGAATTGAAAGTTTCTAGGATACTTGGAGGTATTGTAATTTGGTAGCAGTACTCGTATTCGGGTCAATTATTATTCGATAGACTCATGTAGAGCGAAACGCCGTTTCGCTCTGCAACTGATCCGATTCCACATTTTCTGCGAGAGGATGTCGCGAATGAATGCATGTAAAAGGGTGTCATTCCGTCCAGTCTTTCTGTGTGTGTCATTTCCGTCCCGACAAGTCGGGGGAATCCAGACAAAGTTCCTTCGATAGGATCAACTTTCTTTTGGCAACGCGCCAAAAGAAAGTTGCAAAGAAAAGCGCTGCGGCTGTGATAAAACCGCCGGAATCCGAGTTCGCTTACCGGTGGCGGAAAATAGTTCCAAAATTTTAAGAATTCGAAAATGGATCATATATTTCACATTTTCCGCAGGATGCTGTCGCGAACTCCTATTCTGAAATCGGCGGTTTTATCAAGGCCGGGAATGACAAAAAATGTGTATGCCAAGACGTGATAGAGAGAATACAGTGGGAAAGTTACGCTAAGGTATGCACGAGATCAAATTATTTAGCTTTTTTGCGCGAAAAAACAATTTTAGTCAGAACTGCAAAAACGATCATGAGCCCGCTTGCGGCGAGCGTGAGCAGTCCCCAAAGGAAATCGTTATCCAGTATAAAAACCAAACTTATTCCATATACCAGCAGAGGAACGCCTATAATAACCATCACGATGATCAATGCATTGGAGAATACCCTGATTTTTCGATTGGCTGAAGGCGCGGGCAGTTCGTTTGTTATTTTGACTAACAGGAAAATAATCGCACCAAGTACGGATGCGAGAAATACCAATGCAAACATATCCGACACAACTTGGTCGCCGTTTAGATCGACGCGCAAAGTAATTTTGATAAAAAAAAAGAACGAGATAGACGATGATGAGCCTGGATGATGTCAGTAAAAATTTATCCATTGGCGAGCCTAGGTTAAACGGGCTATCAACTCAATACTCTGTGACTAAGATATTGTGGACAGGATATTAGGTTCACTACTTATGTTTGATGAACGTACCGTCGCGAAGTTCACTCAACGCCGTTCTCAATTGATCTTGCGTATTCATCACGATCGGGCCGTACCACGCGACGGGTTCTTCGATCGGTTTCCCGGAAACGAGTAAAAAACGAATGCCTTGCGGACCGGCTTGAACCGTAATTTCATCGCCGGTGTCGAAGAGAATCAGCGAACGATTACCGGCGGCGTCGTAGTAATTTTTTTCCGATCCAACGCTTTCCATGAGTACGGGTTGTGGCGTTGAGGCGCCACGGAAATTACCCGATCCTTCGAAGACGTACGCAAACGCGTGACGATACGTTTCGACAGGCAATGTTTTACGTTTTCCAGACGGCACCCACACGTCAAGATATCGCGGATCCGCGGCAATGCCGTCGACAGGACCGTTTTTACCCCAGAAATTGCCGCAGATGATTCTGACTTTTGTTCCGTCGTCGTCGGTTATTTCCGGAATGTCGTTGGATTTGACGTCCTGGTAACGCGGTGTAGTCATTTTGAGAGACGAGGGGAGATTGGCCCATAATTGAAAACCGTGCATGCGACCTTTGGCGTCACCGTGCGGCATTTCCTGATGCAGAATGCCGCTGCCGGCCGTCATCCATTGCACGTCGCCGGACCCGAGTTTTCCTTGATTGCCGAGGCTGTCGGCGTGGCTCACGTCACCGGCAAGTACATACGTGATTGTTTCGATACCGCGATGCGGATGCCAGGGAAATCCGGCGAGATAATCTTCGGGATTTTCGTTGCGGAAATCGTCGAACAGCAAAAACGGATCGTACGCTTCCGTGTCGCCGAATCCGAACGCGCGCCGGAGCTTTACACCCGCGCCTTCCATGGTGGGTTTGGATGTGATGATTTGTTTAACGGGTCTTATGGACATAGCGTGTCTCCTTTAGTCAAGTCGGATAAGAGAACGCGAAGAAATGAATGAAAATTCCGTAGAATTAACGTAACTAAATCCTAGAACCAACATTCTTCTTTCTTTTGGCAACGCGCCAAAAGAAAG
>JABWBZ010000001.1 GCA_013359335.1 bacterium | reverse complement strand
ATTACTTTCACCTATTTCTGCGCTATTGGATTTGCCCCCTTTAATGAGTGGCAAAGACGGGTCAGATTTTCTTGTTTATGATCGGAAGCAGGTTGAAAAGCTAAATTTTTTGGTGGAAAAATATCCGCAGTCAGAGCCGGCACTGGTTCGTAAGTTATCTAAATTAACTCATCAACAGCCACTTTATTTGGGCAATAGTATGCCCATCAGAGAATGGGACTTAGCTATTTCGCCACAGGTAGAAAATTTATCGGTCATGGCAAATCGAGGTGCCAATGGGATAGATGGGCAAGTCTCTACTTTTTTAGGAACTTGTCTTGAAGGCAAAAATAATTGGGCCTTGATCGGTGATTTGACAGTTTTATATGATTTGCCTTCACTGTGGATTTCAAAACAAATTCTTCCTGAACATATTTTTTTAGTCGTTCTGAATAATTCTGGTGGTATGATCTTTAACAGAATCTTTAAAAGTGAATATTTTTTAAATCGACATGAAATAGAATTTTCCCATTGGGCTAAGATGTGGTCCTGGAAGTATGAAAAATGGTCTGATATTCCCTTGAAAAATACTCTTTCTGGTAGAACAATTATAGAGTTGGTTCCCCAGGAACAACAAACTCAATTGTTTTGGGAAGGGTGGGACAAGGATGACAGAGATTGATTTTATTTTCTTACATGGTTTTTTAGGTTTACCTTCGGATTGGAATCACATTATCGAAGACATCAAAATAGATTTTGATGAGAAAAAATTTAAAGTTAATTTTTACTGTCCTGATTATTTTAACACACCTAATCTTTGCCCTAAGTGTTCCTTCGAAAAAGTTGGCAATGAATTTTTAAGTTGGATTTCTTTAAACACATTTGCAAAAAAGAAAATCTTGGTGGGTTATTCTCTTGGCGGAAGACTTGCGCTTCATATATTCGAAAAAAAAAGCCCATCACGCTATATGAACCGCCTCAGTATTTATTTCAAGGCGGTGGCAAAAGGTTGCGCGCCGTGATGCTGGTTTTGTGCAGCACTTTAAACGGACGGAATTATCGTCATGCTCTTCACGCGGCGGCGGCCGTGGAGATTCTACATAATTTTTCGCTGATCCACGACGATATCATGGATAACGATGATATGCGGCGGGGTCGGGAAACGATTCACAAAAAATGGAATCCGAATATCGCTATTTTATCGGGCGATTTTCTCGCCGCGGCGGCTTACAAAGCCTTGAGCCAGTGTCCCAAGGATGTGTTGCCTTATGTTTCGAATATTTTTGCGGACGGGTTCATCGAATTATGTGAGGGTCAGGCGCTTGATAAAGAATTCGAAACCCAGACAACCGTGAGCGAAAAAGATTATATGAATATGATACGTCAAAAGACCGCCGTTTTATTCGGCGCGGCCACCCGGATCGGCGGTATCATTGGCGGCGTTTCACCTAAGCAGGAAAAAGCGCTTCGCGATTTCGGTCTTCATTTCGGATTGGCTTTTCAGATTCAGGACGATCTGCTCGATATTATTTCCGATGAAAATACTTTCGGGAAAAACATCGGCAGTGATTTGATCGAAAAGAAAAAAACATACCTATCGATCCTTGCATCGAGAAGCGAACAAGGCCGCGGGTTACTCGATACTTTCAGTCCTGAGCATCCTGAAACGCGGCACCGGCAATTGTTGACGGAATTTATCGATTTCTTGGACAGCAGCGGAATCCGGAAGCAAACGCAACGACGAATCGACAGCCATTTTAAATCGGCATTGAAAAACTTAAACGGATTTAAGAATACGCCGGCCAAAAACCGCCTGCTGGAAATCACGCATCAGGCTTGGCACCGGTCGTATTGAGAAAAAAAATTTACAAGGATGATCGAACGAGAAATTATTGTTTCCAATAAAGCCGGCATTCATGCACGGCCGGCCGCGCTATTGGTCAAAACGGCCAGTAAATTTGACTCCGACGTTTTTTTCTCCTGCGATGGCACGGAAGTCAACGCCAAAAGTATTATGAGCGTCATGATGCTGGCGGCGGCTATGGGCAGCGCGGTCAAAATCAAAATCGAAGGTTCCGACGAAGAGGAAGCGATGAATGCGCTAATCGCCTTATTCGAAAGTAAATTCAACGAAGAATAATCATGCCTCTTTCACGAAAAAAAAAAGAAACGCCGGAAGAATTGATCATCAAAGGCCTCGGCGTCTCGCCGGGCATTGTCATTGGCCCTCCTTATATTCTCCACACGGCGCCGCTGCAAATTGCCGAACGTAAACTAAATTCCCACAAAGAGGTCGAACAGGAAACCGAACGCTTTCACCAGGCGCTCAGCATCACGCGCGAGCAACTCAATCACCAGATTCAGGACGCCAAAACCAAATACGGCAAAGAATACGGCGCGATTCTCGAATCGCATTTTCTCATTCTCGAAGATGAAGAAATGATCCGCGGCACGTTGAAGTTAGTGCAAAGCAGTCACGTGAATATCGAAGCGGCTTTTTCGTCCGTGATGGACAAATTCAAAAATAATTTTTTAAAATCGAATAATGAATATTTGCGCGAACGTGCCACCGATATCGAGGATATCAAACGCCGTGTGTTGAATAATCTACTCGGCCAGCACAAGTCCGTCACGGTCGAAGAACCGTCGATTTTGGTAGCAGATTCGATCAAACCGTCGGATATCGCCAATATCGACCGCTCGAAAATTCTCGGATTCATTTCTGAAGGCGGCAGTACACTTTCCCATTTTGCTATCGTCGCCCGGTCGTTGAATATACCCGCCATTGCCGGCATTGCCAACGTCACCGGATTTATTCACGATGACGACAAGATTCTCATGGACGGACATAAAGGCGAGCTGATCATCAATCCGGAGGAATCGACGATTGAAAAATATATTAAAAAATCCGAACGGTTGATTAAAGAGCGCGCCGATCTTGAACTGATCGCCCGGTTGCCCTGCGTCACCAAAGACGAAAAAAACGTTGCCTTGACGGCCAATGTCGAATTGCCGGAAGAAGTGGATAAAGCTCTGAATCAGGGGGCAGAAGGCATCGGGCTTTACCGTACGGAATACATGTTGTTCTCCGGACGCGAATTGCCGACAGAAGAACAACAGTATCAGCAGTACCGCCGCATCGCCGAACGCATTCATCCGCACAAAGTCACCATGCGCACGTTTGACGTCGGCGGCGATAAAATTCCGCTCGAAATTCTCAGTTCACGCGGCTACGTGCACGAAGACAATCCTTTCCTCGGGTGGCGCGCGATCCGGATCGGCCTCGAATGCCACGATTTTTTTGTGCCGCAATTGCGCGCGATATTGCGCATCTCCGCTTCGTTTCATGTAGAAATCATGCTGCCAATGATCGTTTCCGTCGATGAAGTCCGTCAAACCAAAAAAATTGTTGAGCAATGCAAAAAAGAATTGAAACAGGAAAAAATTCCGTTCAATGATGCCATCAAAATCGGCGTAATGGTGGAAACACCGGCGGCGGCGATGATGGCGGATGAATTGGCCGAAGAAGTCGATTTTTTTAGCATCGGCACCAATGATCTCGTACAATATACGCTGGCGGCCGACCGCGGCAATCCCAAAGTCGCGCCTTTATACAGTTGCTTTCATCCGGCAGTATTGCGGTTGATTCATCGTACGATCGAATCCGCTCACAAGCACGGCATTCCCGTTGCCATGTGCGGTGAAATGGCAAGCAATCCCTACGCGGTCATTTTGCTGTTGGGCATGGGGCTGGATGAATTCAGCGCATTACCGCCGATGCTGCCGAAAATCAAAAAGCTCATCCGCAGCATTCAATTCAACGACGCCAAAAAATTTGCCGAAAAAATTCTTGCGATGAATAATACCGCCGACATTGAGAAATCGGTCGCCGACGAAACGAAAAAATTTCTAAGCGTCACCTGATATTCACTGAAAAGATTCAGCCATGGGCAAAGTTCGTGTATTAATCGCCGACGATTCCCCGACGGCGCTGGATATTATCGACACGATTTTGTGCTCCGATCCGGACATCGAAGTTGTCGGCAAAGCGCGCAACGGCCGCGAAGTCATTCAGATGGCGGAGACGTTGCGCCCTGACGTGATCACGCTCGATATCAATATGCCGGTGATGAATGGACTGGATGCAATCCGGCATATCATGGCTTATCGCCCGACTCCTATTCTCGTCATCACGTCCAGCACCGACGCCAACATCGCTTTTCAATCCCTTTCCGTCGGCGCGCTCGAGGTTTTGGAAAAGCCGGAACTCGAAGAAAGTTATACGTCAAAAAAATACGAAGAATTCACGCGCAAGATTAAATTGATCGCCCGCGTCAAAGTGGTCACGCACATTTCGGGACGGACGCCGAGAAAAAAAACGCCGGGCCGCAAACCGGTTTTGCAAAAAATCATCGGCATCGTTTGTTCCACCGGCGGTCCGCGCGCGCTGGCGACGATATTCGGCCGGCTGCCCAAAAATCTTTCCGCGCCGATTCTGGTCGTCCAGCACATTTCGGAAGGCTTTACGTTCGGTTTGGTGGAATGGCTGCAGGACGTATCGCCGCTGAAAGTCAAAATTGCCGAAGCGGATGAACCCGTCGAAAAAGGCGCCGTCTATGTCGCCGATTCCGGAAAGCATCTGGCCATCACACGTGAGTTTACGATTGATCTGAGCGACACCGAGCCGTCGAACGGACAGAAACCTTCCGGCAATATTTTGTTTGAATCGATGGCGCGATGCGCGGGCGCCAATTCCATCGGCGTCATTTTAACCGGTATGGGCCGTGATGGCGCCGACGGGCTGAAAGAAATCCGCAACGCCGGCGGCAAAACGATCGCGCAAAACGAAGCCACTTCATTAATTTTTGGCATGCCCAAAGCGGCCATCGATCTCGATGCCGCCGAATGGGTGCTGCCGCTGGACCGTATTGCCGATGAAATTGTGCGCCACGCCGGCGTCGATGAAATCTTTTTTAACGAATAACTATGATCGCAGACTTCGATAAAACCATGTACGATGCTTTCCGCAAAACTATTCACGACTTTTGCGGAATTTATCTTGCCGACGACGCGTACAACGAGTTTACTCAAAAAGTACGTGAGCGCATGCTCCAACTTGGTTTAGATAACAATTACGCCCGCTACTACAGTCTGCTCGGATCGCGTACGGATGACGAATTGCGAAAATTGGTCGAACTTATTACCAATAATGAAACGTATTTTTTCCGAGAACCGTCGCACTTCCGGATTTTGAAAATGCATCTGATTCCGGAAATTCTGAAACAGAAACGCGAAAAAAAAATCAAAGTCTGGAGCGCCGGCTGTTCGTCCGGCGAGGAAGCCTATTCAATCGCCATCACGCTGCATGAAGCCCGATTGATTTACGGCGATTTCGAAGCGCAGGTTATTGCCACTGATATCGATCGCGCCGCGCTCAGCCACGGCCGGAAAGGCCATTATAACAAAAACGCTTTTCGTTCCGTCGACGTGTATTATCTCAATTCCTATTTCAAAAACCCTGCCGCCGACAAAACGTATCGCGTCATCGATGAACGGATCCGCAAAATGGTGTTGTTCGAATACGTCAACCTTTTCCAGGAAGATTACGGCGAATTAATCCGTGACTTTGATATTATTTTTTTCAGAAATGTTTCGATTTATTTTTCAAAAAATAAAATCCGCGAGATCAATAAACGGCTGGCGCATACGCTGACGGAAAATGGTTTTCTGTTCGTAAGTTCATCCGAAACGCTTCATCATAATTTCGGCCACCTGAAATTGGTTGAAAAAGACGGCGTTTTTTTATATCAATTGAAGCCATCGACGCCGGTCACCGATACGCAGCCGATTCAGACAAAAACCATCGAAACGCTTGTCAAACAACCGGCGCGTAAATCCAATACACCTGCGCCTGAATTACGGACCGAAGTCAAGCCGGTTCAATTTGAACAAATATTTAAAATGTTCAAAAACGGCAATTACGACGAAGCCTTGTCGCATGTGGAAGATAATCTGCGGCACAACGGACAATCGATTCCGTTTTTGGTTTTAAAAACGCATATTCTAATCGGCAAAGAATTGTTCGTCAACGCTGTCGACGTGTGCCGGCAAATGATCGCGGTGGATCCTGTGGAGGCCGAAAGTTATTTTTTGCTCGGATTGATTCACCTATACCGGCACGAACCGGTTCGCGCGGAAGAACATTTCAGAAAAACCATTTTTTTGAAAAACGATTTTTCGCTCGCGCATTTTCATTTGGCGTCCGTGTTGTGGAACACCGGTTACAAAGACGACGCCCGCCGCGAATACCGTAACGCCGTACGCATTCTGGAAAACCGAGCGGATGCGTCGCTGTCATTCATTGCGCTCGCGTATTCGTCCGAATATATTATCAATGCCTGCAAACAATATTTGAAATAGCGTATGAAATTCGACCGCTCAACTTTCATTCAAAAATTCGTTCTCGAGACGCGCGACAATCTCCAGCGGCTCAACGATTCCGTTCTCCGTCTTGAAAAAACTCCGTCGAATCATGAGGCGTTGGACACCATGATGCGCACCATTCATACGATCAAAGGCTCCGCCAAAATGCTGAACTTCCAGACGATCAGCACGTTGGCGCATGATTTTGAAGACGCGGCTTACGCGATGAGCAAACGGAAACAGGAATTTTCAGGCGCGGTTATCGATATTTTTCTTCAAACATTCGACCGACTCAACGCGCTGGTCGACGATGTATTGAACGATCAAGAAGCGGCGGCAGATATTTCCGACATTCAGCAAAAACTTATTGCGCTTGCACAAAATCAGCCCGTTGAATCAGCGAAAACGCCAGCGAAATCCGACATTCCGAAAGAACCGGTAAAATCAGCTATCGACAAAGCTTCGTTCGTAACCAAGTTCGCGGACGAAGCCCAAGAACACGTGCAATCCATCCGCGATGAATTTGAAAGCCTTAAGAAAAACTCCGCGCATACCGAATCGCTGCAAGCCGCTTTGCGCGCTGCTCATACGCTCAAAGGTTCGGCGCGCATGCTCAAATTTGAAACTTTGAGCGCCATCGCGCTGCGGGTCGAAAATATTCTCGCGGCGTTTCAAAATAAAAAAATCACTCTCACGCCGTTAGTCAAAACAGCCGTGGAAGAAGCGCTCCAACTGTTATCGGGCTTGTCGGATCAGGTTCGTTCCACCGGCAGCGATCATTTTGCCAATACGGCCGTACTGGACGCACTGGACGGCGTCGCGCGTAATGCAAAAATGGACTCCGAGACGTTAATCAAAATATTTGCCAGTAAAGAAACCAAACCGGTTGTTTTGACGTCGGGCGAAACGGACGATTCCGGCGTGGCCGATCGCTTGGGAGAACGTTTGGTTCAGGCCGGCCTTTTGTCGCGCGAACAATTGATTCACGCGAATCAAACTACCGACACGTCCGTGCCTCTCGGCGAGCGTTTGATCGCCCTCGGATATCTCACGCGCGAGCAATTGCACCTGATGCTCAAAGAACAAAAAACGTCACGCGAATTGCTCGGCCACGCGCAGATTACGACAACGGAAGTGGATTTGCCGGCTTCGCCCAAAGAAGACCGCCGTGCGGACGTCGACCAAACGATCCGCATCCGAATTGATAAACTCGATGCCTTGATCCGCGCGACCGGCGAACTGATTACTTCGCAAATGCGCAATACCGATCATTTGAAAAATCTGCGGCAGGCGTACATTACTTTAAAACATTTTATCAAGAAAATAGAAACCGGCTATGTCCCTGCCTACCGTAACGAAAATTTTTCATTGGAACATTCCTCGTTTACGGCATGGAGTCATGAGATCATCGAGGAAGGCATCCTTGCGTTGGCTCAAATGGAAGCTTTGTGGAAGGACGGCCGTGAAAATGCCGCTACGCTCGAAACGCTGGTCAATGAAGTTCAGCAAAATGTCATGGGCATGCGCATGGTTCCGCTGAGTACCATTTTCGACGCGTATCCGCGCGCCGTGCGCGATCTTGCCAAAAATCTCGGCAAGAAATTGCAGTTCAATCTTACCGGAAGGGAAACGGAACTGGACCGGAAAATGGTGGAAAAACTGAATGAGCCGCTCATTCACCTGATCCGTAACGCGATCGACCACGGCATTGAGACGCCGGAAGAACGCGCACGATCAGGCAAACCCGCCGAAGGCTCGCTTTCGATTGCCGCTTACAATGAAGGCAATACGATCCTGATCGAAGTGCAGGACGACGGACGCGGCATCGACATTGAAAAAATCAAAGAAAAAGCGGTTAAGAAAAATTTAATTTCCGGTAAAGACGACATCAGCCGGTTTTCGGAAAACGATTTGATCAATTTCATTTTCATGCCGGGATTCAGCACCAGCGATTTTATTACCGATATTTCCGGACGCGGCTACGGAATGGATATTGTCAAACAATGCATCGAGTCGCTGAAAGGCTACATCACCGTCGAAACGAAAAAAAACGTCGGATCCAAATTCAGCATTCATTTGCCATTGACCCTGACGTCGTTGCGGGCGCTTTTTGTTCAGGCCGGAAAACATAAATTGGCTTTTCCTTTGTCGTCGATAACTGAAACGATCAAAATCAAACGCAGCGATATTATCGAAGTCATTGAGAAAAATGCGATCCGCGTGCGCAACCAGTTGATCCCCATTTTGGTTTTAACGGATATCCTGAACGTTCCAAACGACGGCGGAATAAAGCAGGAAGAAGCCTTCGTGATTATCGCACACGCCAGCGGCGAGCGGGCCGGTTTTATCGTCGACGACATTATCGACGAACGCGACATTATCGTCAAATCGCTTCCCGATCATTTTATGCGCGTTCAGAATATTTCATCCGCCACCATTGCCACCAATAATGAAATCGTTCTCGTCCTGCACGTTCCCGACCTGATCGCTTCGACGAAAGATTTTTCAATTCGTGAAAAACCCAAAATGCCCAAGAAATCGGCGCAATCGATTCTTGTCGTTGACGACTCGCTTAATACGCGCGAAGTTGAAAAAACCATTTTACAGGCTTACGGTTATGAAGTCGACACGGCGAAAGACGGTCTCGATGCTTTTGAAAAAATACGGCAAAAACATTTCGATCTGATTGTGACCGATCTGGAAATGCCTTTGATGGATGGATTTACCCTGACGTCAAAAATTAAAAACGATAAAAACTATCAACACATACCGGTCATCATCGTCACGTCGCGCGATTCGTCCGACGACAAACGCCGCGGCATCGACGTGGGCGCCAATGCCTACATTGTCAAAGGATCGTTCGATCAAACCAATCTTATTGACACGGTGGAAAGCCTGATCGGATAAACTTTATGAGCCAACAGCCGATGTTACGTCCGTTCTCATTTTGGATTGTATGGAAGCCCTATTTCTATACCATGGCCATGGGAATAATTTTTTCTTTGATAGCGAGCGTGTACATTCAAAGCAACATGGTCATGACACCGGAAGAAAATTTTTACCGCCAGTTGGTATTGTGGGTCGACGTCGGGATTATCCTGGCTATCGGCGCTTTAACGCACACGCTTTTACTAAAAAAAACGTCGCTATTTTTCTTTTCGAATGACGATATCGCGACGTCGGTTGCAACGCCGGCTGTATTACAGGAAATCGCCACTGAGATTGTCAATTATCCGGTCAAATTTTGCGCGTACGGCCTGATCGCAACGATTTACGGTACGGTATTATTTACAGCCCTGACGGTTACGATTCCTTTTATCATTGATTCGATACTCTGGTATGATTATCTGGCGAACGCATTAGTTGCGGTGAGCATTTTCGTTTGGCCGCTGGCGTTATTGCAATTTTTTGTTTTGGAAAATCTGATGATGTCGCTCGCGGCTCAGATTTCTCAAGCGCCCGCCGAGCCTTTGTCCGTTGTTCCGATCAGTTTCCGGATGAAATTATCGGCTGTCGTATTCATTCCTTTGATATCCGTGTGCACGCTACTCATCACGATGATGTCGCGGCAGCGTGAATCGGGTATGGCCGCTCAATCCGATGTATACTGGCTTTTAGCGGGTACGGCTTTGTACGCTCTGGTGACAGTCAGGTTGTTCAGCCGCTCGACGTTGCGCCCTGTCAGGCTGATGCAATCTTATTTATCGAATGAACGCGCACCGAAAGTTTTTCGTGTTACGACCGATGAGATCGCCGCACTGAGCGGCCATTTTCAGCATTATCACCGGCAGTTGGAAAATCTGACCGGACAATTACGCGAATGGAGTGTGGCCATCGGCCAAGAATCAAAGGAAATTTCGAACACGTCGAAGTATCAGCACGTTGCTTCTTCCAATCAGGCGTCGGCGATCGCACAAATCACAACGACGTTGGAGGAATTGGTACACTCCGTTAATCAAATTTCCGAAGATATTTTGCGTGTCAATAAAGTTTTGCAAAACGGATTTGCGCAAGTCACCAAAGGAAAAGATTTCATCGACAAAACGTTAAACAGCATCGAACAGATTCACAGCGAAGCGACATTAGGATCGCAGCGAGCGATGGATTTGAGCCTTCGCATGTCGCAAATCGAAGAAGTCATGAAGATCATTAACTACATCACCGATCATACTAAAATTTTGGCGTTCAACGCAGCCATTGAGACGGCGGCGGCAGGCGAATTGGGCGAACGTTTCGGCGTCGTGGCCACCGAAATCCGTCAACTGGCGCAGAACATCTCCAATTCAACTGAAGAAATCAAAAAAATCATTACCGATGTGCGCAAAGCCACGCATATTTCCGTTTTGGCAACGGAAAAAGAACTCAAACTGGTGCAACACGGAAAGCAATCCGCCGCCGACGCGCAAGAAGCTTTCAATCACATTTATGAAATGGTAAAACAAACTTTTGAATCCATCGAACACATCACGCGCGCGATTGAACAACAGAAAACCGCCCACGAACAGGTTTTTTTCAGCATCAAAGAAATTGACAACAGCGCCAAAGAACAATTGGCTCAAAGTGAAAACGCCGTCGAACCGACCGAAAACTTACAAAAATTTTCCGACGCCATCCGAAATGCGCTTAATTAAAGGAGCTGACATTTGAATTACCGAATTCCTACCGGAACCAAGGATATTCTTCCTTCTGAAATTTACAAATGGCATTTTGTTGAAAATAAAATCCGCGACGTTATGCGCCGGTTTAACTACGCAGAAATCCGAACGCCGATGTTCGAATACACTGAATTATTTTCGCGCAGCATCGGCGAAAGCACCGACGTGGTTGGCAAAGAAATGTACACGTTCTTGGACAAAGGCAACGAAAGCCTGACCTTGCGGCCGGAGATGACGGCATCAGTCATGCGCGCGTTTATTGAAAACAGCCTCGGCGAATTGCAATCGTTGAATAAAGTTTATTACATCGGCCCGATGTTCCGCCAGGAACGCCCACAAAAAGGCCGCTTGCGGCAATTCCATCAATTTGGCGTGGAATGCATCGGCAGCCAGGCTCCCGAAAACGACGTGGAAACGATGGCCGTCGCGTTGTCGATCTATGAAGAATTGGGAATTAAAAATCTGAATTTCAAAATCAACAGCGTGGGCTGTCACACTTGTCGTCCGCGTTACCGCGAAGCGCTGGTGACTTTTTTGGAAAACGTCAAAAATGATCTCTCTGCCGAAAGCCAGAAACGTCTTCTGACCAATCCGATGCGAATTCTTGATTCGAAAAACGAAAAAGACTTTCAATTAACCGCCAACGCGCCGTTGATGAATTCATATCTGTGCAAAGAATGCTCGGCGCACTTTGATAAAGTTCAAGCCATGCTGCAAAGTATGAACATTGCTTTCGAAATTGACGGACGACTGGTGCGCGGACTGGATTATTACACGAAAACCGCTTATGAAATCCAAAGTGAAAATTTGGGTTCGCAAAATGCGCTGGGCGGCGGCGGGCGATACGATCTTCTCGCCGAAAGCCTTGGCGGCAAACCTACGCCGGCAGTGGGATTTGCGGCAGGCATCGAACGCCTTATCATTGTGATGGAAGCCGAAAAACTTTCTTTTGGCGAAGCGCCGAAGCCCGATGTATATTTTGTGGTTTTAGGAGAAACAGCGCTGAAGGCCGTTCTCCCCCTCGCGCGCCAACTCCGTCAGTTAGCTTTTGCATGCGAGATCGGACAAAACGATCGCAGCCTGAAAGCGCAGATGCGCGATGCTAATCGCCAAAATGCACGATACGTGGTTATTATCGGGGAAAATGAAGTCGCGCAAAATCAATGCGCAATCAAAGACATGAAATCAGGCGAGCAAAAAAATTGCCCCCTCAATGAATTGAGCGTCGTATTAAATGGCGCGCTGAAGCCGTGAGTCACATCCAAAACGCATTTTCTATGTGGTTGATATCTTCGCGGTCGGAATAAAGGCGGACGGCAATCAAATCAAAACGGCAATCAACGTTTGAAATTCCGTTCTTCCAGAGATAATGGTTAGCACATTGACGCATAAACTTTTGCTTTTTCGGCGTAAGCCATGATTCAGGCTCGCCGTATTTGGAAATGGATTGATAAGTCAAATCGGCCGTTTTCACTTCTGCAAAAACAAGCACACCATTATTCTTCGCCACAATATCCAATTCACCGTTTCTGAATTTATATTTTTTGGCCAGAATTTCGTATTGCTTGGATTCCAAATATTTGACCGCAACTTCTTCTCCGCGATCGCCGATTTTTTTTGAATAATTATCACTCATAGTTCATACAAAGCCGTGCAGATCTGATCTTCCAATTGCTTGATACTTTCATAGTATTCTTTTGGAAAATCATTAGTCAAAATGGCGAAAGCAATTTGATCGCCGTTTTTAGTTTCAATGTACCCGCTCAGCGTACTCACGCCCCACAAATAACCGATTTTCAATCGGCCGGCGCCGGCCGGGCCGCCGTTTTTTTTGAATCGTTTTCTTTCAGTTCCGTCCACGCCGGCAATACTTAAAGAAGACAGGTATTCGGAAGACCAGCGTGAACCGGACATGTACTCGAGCAATCGCACCAATGCCGACGCCGACATTTTATTGCGCGCATCCAGGCCAGAGCCGTCGACCATCGTCATTTCATGATCGTGGATGCCGACCTTTGTTAGAAATGGTTTGATTGCACGAAGCCCTTTTTCATCCGTTCCCGGTGCGCCAAATTCCTCCGCGCCCATGATCATCAGGAGTTGGCCGGCAACATAATTATTGCTCCACTTATTAACTCCGGAAATGATATACGACAAATCGTAAGAAGATAAATCATATAACGATTCGGCATCAACAGGCACTCGGCCATTTCTTACAGTACCTTGAACGGAAATTCCAAATTGCTTCAATGTTTCCAGAATGACCGTCGCTGTATATCGCGTCGGGTCATCCACACGTTTGTATATTTCCAATTCTTTTTCATCAATTCCGATAACGCCGTATACCGTCAGTACTATCGAATGCTTATTGAACTGTGCGGACACTTTATAGTTGTCGATGGTTGTGGAATTAGAGTCGCCGGTTTTGGCGTTATTGATAATGGTAACCCAATTCGAAATCGGCTCGATAAAAACCTGCGCGGAATCGCCCGGCCTTTCGCCGGGACGAACAAACACCGTAACGGTGTTGAAATTAAATCCCAGCGCGCCGCCGACGGCCGAATAGGCACGATCATTGATTTCGGCATTGGGTGTGTCGCTCAGATAGCTGTCGTCAGCAACAATGTCACCCGTGATGGAGGTCCAACCGGCGGCTTTGAGATGACAGATGAATTTCAAAAGTTTTTCGGTTACTAAATACGGATCGCCAAAACCTTTGACATATAAATTTCCTTTTAAAATTCCTTTTTCTAATTTCCCGTCAGTATAAAAGGAAGTTTTAAACTGGCGATTAGTTTCCCACTTGTCCAGGGCCGCCGCCGTCGTCACCAACTTCATACACGAAGCCGTACTCAATAACTTTGTTTCATTGCGTTGATATAAAGCCTGCCCTGATTTTAACGACTTCGCATAAAATCCGACTGAAGATTCTTTGAAAAGTTTTTGAGAAAAAATTACGTCTAATTTTTTTTTCAACGAATCGAGTTTAACCGAAGAATACGAAATCGGTTGGGCTATTACCGGCTGCAAGAAGCCAAAAAAAAGGAATAGAATCGACATTCTATTCCTGATCGACAACCATGTCATATATGTTTCTATTCTAATTTAAAAATTGTATGCGCATCTTCTTCATGTCGAATTTCATCGACAGGTTCTTTGCGGCCTTTTCCTGCGTACAATCGGTTAGGGCAATTGATCACGATGCCGTGTTTGCCGCCGATATTTTTGTAGGCGTGAACGACACCCGGCGGAATGATGATGAATTTCGGATTATCTTCCCCGACAAACAGAACCATTTTATGTTGAAACGTCGGCGATGTCGGGCGATTGTCCCACATCCAGACTTTGAAATTAGACGGCCCGATAAAACAAAACAAATCAGCTTGTTCCTTATGTTCGTGTGGTCCTCGGGCTACGTCGGGCAAGCTTTGTGATACATACGCCATCGCCGGAAAAAATTCTTCCTGAAGTTCATCATGCCTGAAAAGTTCCAAAAGCCAGCCCCGATCATCGATCCATTTTTTAATATCTTTGACTACCACTCCTTCAATATTGCCTTTTTTAAACATAATTTCTTCTATTGCATCCTTTATTGTTTTTTGTCTTTTGGAATGACTTGGTAAACGCGCTCGCCTTCACGCACCATGCCATATTTTTCGCGAGCAACCTTTTCGATATATTTCAAATCGGATTTTAATTTTTCACGCTCCTGCATCAAGGCGGTTTGTTCCTGCTTCAACCGTTCGATCGATTGCAGCAAGGCCGATTTCTGTCGATCGATTTTCATGATTTGATACAGGCCGTAATTACCGCCGATAACGGTCAACGACGCCACGGCAATGACCGTCCACAAAACGATTTTGCGGCGTTTTTTCTTTTTCTGCAGCAACGTATCGTCACGTAAAAGGCTTTCAGCGTCCATCGTCATGACGTTTTCCTTTAAACTTTAAACGCGCGGCGTCCGAGATAAACGGCGCTCGCGGCTAAATGCTCTTCAATGCGAAGCAATTGATTGTATTTGGCGATGCGATCGGTGCGCGAAGCCGAACCGGTTTTGATTTGCCCGCAATTGAGCGCGACGGCAATATCGGCAATGGTCGTGTCTTCGCTCTCTCCCGAACGGTGGCTGATCACAGCCGTGTATCCTGCCTTGTGGGCCATCTGCACGGCATCGATGGTTTCCGTCAATGTTCCGATCTGATTAACTTTTATCAAAATAGAATTGGCAACGCCTTGACTGATGCCTTTGGACAAAAATTTCGGATTCGTTACAAATAAATCGTCGCCGACCAATTGCACTTTGTCGCCAATGGCATCAGTCAGCATTTTCCAACCTTTCCAATCGTTTTCGGCCATGCCGTCTTCGATTGAAATAATGGGGTATTGCCGTACCCAATTTTCGTAAAACTTAACCATTTGTTCGGATGATTTTTTCGAGCCGTCGGATTTTTTGAAAACATATTTACTTCCGTCAAAAAATTCACTCGACGCCGGATCGAGCGCGATCATGACTTCTTTGCCCGATTTATAACCGGCCGCATGAATGGCTTCCAGAATGACTTCCAATGCTTCGTCGTTAGATTTTAAATTGGGCGCAAATCCGCCTTCGTCGCCGACGGCCGTATTATATTTCTTCGATTTCAGAACGGTTTTCAAATGATGAAAAATTTCAGCGCCCATTCGCAAACCTTCCGAAAAACTCGATGCGCCGACGGGCATCACCATGAATTCCTGGAAATCGACGTTGTTATCGGCGTGCGCGCCGCCATTGATAATATTCATCATCGGAACAGGAAGCGTTCGCGCTTGAATGCCTCCGATATAGCGGTACAGCGCTATGCCAAGTTCGACGGCCATCGCTCGCGCGACGGCTAGACTGACTCCCAAAATGGCATTCGCGCCCAATTTTCCCTTGTTAGGCGTTCCATCGAGTGCAATCATCATGTGATCGATAGCCGCCTGATCGAACGCATCCATATGCATCAGTTTTTTAGCCAGAATTGTATTAACGTTTTTAACGGCTTTTTGAACGCCTTTTCCTAAGTAACGCTGTTTATCGCCGTCGCGTAATTCAACCGCTTCATGTTCGCCGGTCGAAGCGCCGCTCGGGACGATCGCGCGTCCCATCGCACCGCTTTCCAAAAACACTTCTACTTCAATGGTCGGATTGCCGCGAGAATCCAGCACTTCGCGCGCGTAAATTTGATGAATGTGGCTCATGATTCTGCTCCAGAATTATTTCGTTCGTTCCATGTTGTATTGAATGAATTTCTTCAAGCCTTCTTTCGCCGGCGAATCGTTAAAATGATTCAAGCTGGCGACGGCCTGGTCCGAATATTCTTGCAATCTTTTTTTGGCGTAATCCAGTCCGCCGTAATGTTGAGTAAACGACAGAATATCGTTGACGTCCGAACGGCTGACGCTTTTTTTAATTTTTTTCAAAATACGTTTGGATTCTTCCGGCTTCGCTTGTTTCAATGCATAGATCAATGGCATTGTGATTTTTTGTTCTTTGAGATCGCGGCCTTTGGTTTTCCCGATGATCGACTGTTCACCCTCAAAATCGAATAAATCATCTTTGATCTGGAATGCAATGCCGATATCATCGCCGAATTTTCTCAAAGCTTCCCGATCCGCGCCTGCATCGGTTGTCGTAATCGCTCCCAACTCACAAGCCGCCGAAATCAGCGCGCCTGTTTTATCGTTGATAATCTGCAAATACGTCGTCTCGTCAATATCCAATTTCCGGCTTTTGTCGATCTGGAGTAACTCTCCCTGGCTGGCGCGTTTGGTGGCCTCGGACAACAGCATCATGGCGTCGAAACTTTTGATGTCGACGATACTGATCAGCGCATTGGCCAATAAGTAATCGCCCATGAGCACGGCCATTTTATTTTTCCAAATCGCATTGATCGACGGCAAACCGCGCCGCATGTCGGACCCGTCGACGACGTCGTCGTGCACGAGCGTGGCCGTATGAACTAACTCGATCGTGATCGCCGCGCGATAAGATTTTTCATCCAATTTTCCTCCGCACATTTTACTGCACATGAGCACCAGCATCGGCCGGAGATTTTTCCCGCGCGAGGATACGACGTACCGCGCGATCGTGTCGACGATTTTTATATTGGATGTGAGACGTTCTTTAAATTTTTTTTTGAATACTTCTATTTCGTCTTCGATCGGTTCAAATATTTCCTTAATCGTCATTAAACCGGTTCCGTATTTTTTTGCTTTGAAATCCTCAATGAGGCGCTGCGGCAATGTAAGGTTTTGGCTTTTTCAAATCAAGAAATTAATCCCCTTTCATGCGTGGAAAAATAAAAAAGCTGATCGAAAAAATCCATCAGCTCTTTAAAGAAAATATAGAATCCGTTGCGTTATTGTTCTAATTCCAATTCATCTTCGCCTTTGAAATCTTCAATGAACCGTTCCTGGGCTTCCGTCATATCGGCTCCGAACCCGCGGATAATTTCATCCGGCGATAAATTCAATTCCTGAAGGCAATACCGCAGATAGTATTCATATTCCAAATCCGGATCGTCTTCCAGCATGTTTTCGGCTTCAGATTCCGAACAATTATTCTCTCTGGCCACCCATTCCGATGCGGTCAATCTCGCCATATACTGCTCCTTTATTGTATATTAACAATTTTAATTGATTACTCTGTTGCCTATCGAAGATTGTTTGTCAAAAAATTCTTATAATCCCCATATTTGACAAGGGTTTACGGGCACTCCGATATTAAAATCGTGCAATGATACTAAATTAAACATGCTTTGTCAAGTGATAATTAACCGCTCATAAAAAGAATTTAAAATCTCTGGTATATTCATCCCAAAGAAGTTGCCCCTTGAGTCAAAACCGTCCGTAATGACGGTTTTAGCATTTCATTCAGCCGAATAATATTTACAAAAAACCGATGCAGCCGAACTATTTTTTTCAGATTTTTTTTTGACATTTTTTCAGGATTAAATCTGCAATGGCCTCAGCGTCAAAGTCCTCGCAGTCGCATATCCAATTCGCCTCGAGATAACCCGGTTCCCGCAGGCGAAATAACGTATCAACTTTTACGGTTTGTAACAGCGGCCGATCGCGGTGACCGCTTAAACGCAGCATCAGGCGTGAAAGTTCAGTTTTTAAATAAATCAAATAGCCGGAAGATCGGACGAGCTTGCGATTGGACAGACTAATCAAACTTCCTCCGCCAAGCGCAATAATACAGGATTCGTTTCGTTCGGATAAACGCCGGATGACTTCCGATTCCATGCGGCGAAATTCGTCTTCCCCTCGCGTTTTAAAGATTTCGGCAACGCTCATACCGGATTCCAATTCAACGGTCGTATCGGTATCGATGAACGTTCGGCTCATTTTTTCCGATAGAATCTTCCCAACCGTAGTTTTGCCGCTGCCCATAAAGCCGCAGAGATAAATCTTCTCTTTCATCGTTTTCTGCCAAAAACAGAGTTGATAACCATAGCGCCGAGTACTAACATCCCGCCGATAACCGTCCAAAATCCCGGGATCTCGCCGGTTCCCAAAAATGTCCAGATCGGATTGCAAATCGGCTCCAGAAGCGTATAAATCGCAATTTCAACATTCGAGATGTAGTGAACGCCTTTGGCAAAACAAAGATAACCGCACCCGAGTTGAACGACGCCAAGGAACAGTAATCCGAGCATGTCGCTTGACGTCAAGGTAAATTCGTTACCGGCAAGGGCCGTCAACGGCCCTTCTGCATCGGCTTGCATCAGCGTAGTAATGACCGTCATCAAAACTATCACGGTCATCGCATTACCTAGCATAAGATGATACACGCCGCGCAGATCACTGACTCTTTGATCGATCGCGGCATTTCCGGCTTGCGCGTGTTCCTCCGAACGTTTGACCGATATCTGAAGCAGCGCGAAAGCCACTCCGGACAGCATCCCGATGATATTACCGACCAGCGCAGTCGATTTTTCTTCATCCGCAAAAAAAAGCGCCATGCCTGCAAGACACACCGCAACGGTGATAATTTCGAGAATATAAATCCGTTCCTTCAGAACAAAATAAGAAACCAAAATTACCGTGACCGGAGACGTGTATTGCAAAAAAACCGCGTTGGCCGAAGTCGTCAGTTTATTGGCCATCACGAATAAAGAAACCGTAAAGGTATAACAGATCGCCGTGATCAAAGCCCATTTGTTGAAATACATTTTAAAAGGAATTTTCTTAAACCGAATCTGGAAAAAAATGTAACCTCCCAAAAAAATTCCGGCAATCAGCGACCGAAACAATGCAATTTGCAATGATGGTAATTGTACCCATTTGATCACCAGTCCTGCACTGCTCCAAAATAATGCGGCCAAACAAATAAAAAATACGCCTTTGAAATAATCGTTTTTTAGCATAATTAATTTGAATTTTTTTTCAAGTATTTTGTTTTTTTGTCATGCTGCATGACAATTAGCCATGTTTTTTAATGACATTTTAGCACTCAATTGAATTGAGTGCTAAATTTAAATTCAATTGTAATGATTAAAACAATAATATTCATAATTTTATAAACTAAAGAAAAATTGGTGTACAGATTGCTCATGCGCATGTGGGTTAATATCTTTTTTACTTAAAATACTCTAAAAACTTACTTCACATAATAACCATCGTTCAAAAAACAATCAGGAGGACGTGAACATGAAACTAAAACCTTTAGCGGACAGAGTGATCGTTGAACCCATGGAGGCTGAAGAAAAAACAGCGAGCGGTCTGATCATTCCCGATACAGCCAAAGAAAAACCCCAAGTCGGTAAAGTGATCGCCGCGGGCCCCGGCAAAAAAGACGAACCTCTGACCGTCAAAGCCGGCGACATGGTATTATATGGCAAATATTCCGGCACGGAAGTATCGTATGACAATAAGAAATATTTGATCATGCACGAATCGGATATTCTTGCCATTCAAGGCTGATAAAAAATTTGACGAAAATAGCGAAATTAATCTAAAAAAACAGGAGAAATATCATCATGGCAGCTAAAGAAATCGTATTTGATGTCGACGCGCGTGCCAAGCTGAAAAAAGGGATCGACATTTTGGCCAATGCGGTCAAAGTAACGCTCGGACCTCAGGGCCGCAACGTCTTGATCGATAAAAAATTCGGCGCACCGACCGTGACCAAAGACGGCGTTACCGTCGCCAAAGAAATCGAACTCGAAGATCCCATTGAAAATATGGGCGCTCAGATGGTTCGTGAAGTAGCTTCCAAAACCAGCGACATCGCCGGCGACGGCACCACGACTGCTACCGTTTTGGCGCAAGGCATCTTTCGTGAAGGTTTGAAAAACGTAACTGCAGGCGCAAACCCAATGGAATTGAAAAAAGGAATCGACGCTGCAGTGAGAGTCGTCGTCGATGAATTGAAGAAAATGACGAAAAAAGTCGAAGGCAAAGAACAGATCGCACAAGTTGCCGCCATCTCGGCTAACAACGATATGGAAATCGGTAAACTTTTGGCGGACGCTATGGAAAAAGTCGGTAAAGACGGCGTGATCACGGTCGAAGAAGCCAAAGGTTATGAAACCATTCTCGAAACGGTCGAAGGTATGCAATTTGACCGCGGATTTTTGTCGCCGTATTTCATTACGGATGCCGATACGCAAGAAGCGGTTTTGGAAGATCCGATGCTTTTGATTTACGACAAAAAAATCTCGGTGATGAAAGATCTTCTTCCGATTCTTGAAAAAGTTGTGCAAATGGGACGTTCACTCGTGATCATCGCGGAAGACGTCGAAAATGAAGCGTTGGCGACGCTCGTCGTCAACAAACTTCGCGGCACGTTGCGCGTTGCGGCTGTTAAGGCTCCGGGATTCGGCGATCGCCGCAAAGCCATGCTGGAAGATATTGCCGTTCTTACCGGCGGTACCGTGATCAGCGAAGAAGCCGGCTTCAAACTCGAAAGCGCCAAAGTCGATTATCTCGGCAAATGTAAAAAAGTGATCATCGACAAAGATAACACCACCATCGTCGAAGGCGCCGGCAAGAAGGATATGATCAAGAGCCGCATCGCTCAGATCAAAACGCAAATCGACAATACGTCCAGCGATTACGATAAAGAAAAATTGCAGGAACGTTTGGCGAAATTAGCCGGCGGCGTTGCGGTCATCCGCATCGGCGCGGCCAGCGAAGTTGAAATGAAAGAGAAAAAAGCACGCGTCGAAGACGCGCTACATGCCACCCGTGCGGCGGTCGAAGAAGGAATCGTAGCTGGAGGCGGCGTCGCACTATTGCGCGCACAAGCTTCGCTCGAGTCCGGCAAAGGCGGGATCAACGATAAACTCCTCGCCGGCGATACCGGTCTCGGCGTTGCGATCGTCAAACGCGCGCTCGAAGAACCGATCCGTCAAATCGTCGAAAATTGCGGCATCGAAGCTTCCATTGTCGTACAAAAGGTACGCGACGGTAAAGATCACTACGGATTCAATGCGTTGACCGAGCAATATGAAGACTTGCTCAAAGCCGGCGTCATCGATCCGACCAAGGTGACCCGCACCGCTCTCGAAAATGCCGCCTCCGTGGCCGGCATGTTGCTCACGACCGAAGCGACGGTATTCGAGAAAAAAGAAGAGAAAAAAGCAATGCCTCCGATGCCTCCGGGCGGCATGGGCGATATGTATTAATCGCCCGGGAACACTTCGTTCCTCGGTTCTCAATCAAAAAAAGATTGAGACATATTTATATAAAATCCCGTTCAGTTACTCTGAGCGGGATTTTTTTGTTTACACTAACCTCCTGCCAAAACACATAATTTAATTACCCGCATAAATTAATTACCCCCATAAAATTCTCAAACAAATTTCTTGTGAAAACTTTACTAAATACCTATCTTAAATTAATGTTTTATCCGGACGTTCTTAAAAAATTATCGGGAAATAAGTGAAATTTCTCGGCTTTTTGGAACGTTCACTTAAAAAACGGTCATTGTGTAATGGGTCCTGTCAATGACATAGTCAAATTGCGTTCGGGCAATGCTGAAAAAAAAGCAAGCCATACGACTGCGCTATCGCCGGCGTCCGAACAAGTTCAGGAAATTCTTCCGACAGAACCGATTGATCGTGACAAAAATTATTACGATCAACGTTTTAACAGCCTTCTCGAAAATTTCTCCGCCTACAATCGCAATTCCGATGCGTCGCATTTGAGAGAAGCTTACGAATACAGCTACAAAGCGCACGACGGCCAATTTCGGAAATCCGGACTTCCCTATTTCGATCACATTATCGAAGTCGTCAGCATACTCATCGATCAAAAAATGGACATCACAACGCTCGAAGCCGCGTTTTTACACGACGTGATCGAGGATACTGGCCGCACTTACGACGACATCAAAAATAAATTCGGCGAAGACGTTGCGCATCTGGTGGACGGCGTGACCAAAATCAGCGGATTTGAATTCACGAGTATCGAAATCAAACAGGCGGAAAATTACCGCAAAATGCTTCTGTCGCTTGTCAAAGATATTCGCGTGATTATTATCAAATTTGCCGACCGCCTGCACAATATGCGGACTATCGACGCCCTGCCCCCCAAGAAAAAGGAACGAATTGCCATTGAAACACGCGACGTGTACGCGCCGCTCGCTCATCGCCTCGGTATGGCTAGAATTCGGTGGGAACTCGAAGACCTTGTATTGAAGTCGCTCGATGCCGATGCGTATTGGGAATTGTCACGCCTGATTTCCGAAAAGCGCGAAGAACGTGAAACGTATATTCACAATGTTTCCCGTCCGCTCGACGAAAAAATGAAAGAAAACGATATCCCTGCGGAAATCATCGGCCGCCCGAAACATTTTTTCAGCATTTATAACAAAATGAAGAAACGGAATAAACCGTTTCATGAAATCTACGACCTGCTTGCTATTCGCATTCTGGTTAATGAAAAAGTCGATTGTTACAAAGCCCTCGGCGTCGTTCACAGCACGTACACGCCTGTGACCGAACGTTTCAAAGATTATATTGCCGTTCCGAAAATTAACGGTTATCAATCTATTCACACTACGGTCATCGGCCCGGACGGACGTATGGTAGAAATTCAAATTCGCACGCGGGAAATGCATCAAATTGCCGAAGAAGGTATCGCCGCTCACTGGTTGTACAAAGAAGGCAAATTGCAGATGAACCAGATCGATCGCCAGATCGGATGGATCCGCCAACTCATCGACCGCCAGAAAGAAATCAACGACCCGAACGAATTTCTTGAAGATCTCAAGATCGACCTGTTCCAGGATGAAGTTTTTGTCTTCACGCCGCGGGGCGATTTGATGACGCTTCCAAAAGGCGCAACGCCGCTCGATTTCGCTTTTGCCGTTCACTCCGAAGTCGGCTTGCATTGCATCGGCGGAAAAGTCAACGGAAAATTGGTACCGCTGCACAGCGAATTGGCCAGCGGCGATCTCGTGGAAGTCATCACGTCGGAACAGCAAACGCCTAGCATTCATTGGCTCGAAATTGTCAAAACGGCCAAGGCGAAAAATTACATCAAACGCTATTTCCGTAACATCGAACTCGAACAAAGTATCTCTCTCGGACGCTATTTATTGGAACAGGAAATCAAAGCCGTACAGCCCAGAAAAACGCTGACTGAATTTGCTTCCGAACTGCAATCTGTAGCTACTGAAATGCATTTCGAAACGGGCGAGATGCTGTTGTCGTCGATCGGTCGCGGCAATGTCTCCGCACAAAGCGTCGCTCAAAAAATTCTGTCCAAGATTGCACCAAAAAAACCGTTGCAGGATCAATCCTTTTTCAAACGGCTTATCACGCGTTCCCGCACCAGCGAAGGCAAAACGATCACGATCAACGGCATGGACAACATGATGATTCATTTTGCTAAATGTTGTAATCCCATTCCCGGCGACGAAATTTTAGGGTACGTGACCAAAGGCAAAGGCATTAACATCCATCGTCACGACTGCCACAACATTGTCGATGCCGTTAAAAAAGAGCCGGATCGTGCCTTGCAAGCGCGATGGCAAGTGGATGAATCGAAAAATTTTCTCGTTCAGATCCGCATCATCGGTTATGACCGTAAACATTTTCTCAACGATATTACGGAAAAAATTTCATCCACCGACACCAATATCGTCAGCGCGGAAGTCAAAACTTCCGGCAACGAAAGCGTTCACAGTTTTGTGATTCAGGTTCGCAATATCGGCCATCTGAATTTAATACTTGGAAAGATCCGGAAGGTTCAAGGCGTAATCAGTGCGGCGCGTGTCGATAGTTTTTCACCCGGACGTTAATTTTTTTATTTTAACCGATACACCAATCAATGAGGGGAATGGAAATACTTTTTTTAGGGACCGGCACTTCTCACGGCGTGCCCGTTATAAGCTGCCAATGTTCGACTTGCCAATCCACCGATCCAAAAAATAAACGTTTGCGCACTTCAGTTCTGATCACAATCAACGGCAAGAATATTCTGATCGATACGTCTATTGATTTTCGCCAGCAATGCCTGGCGTATAATATTAACCGCATCGACGCCATTTTATTTACGCATCATCATGTCGATCATATTTTCGGATTGGACGAAATCCGCGTTTTTAATAAAATTCAGAATCAACGTATTCCGTGTTTTGCCGGCCCGACGACCATCAAAATGCTGCGGCATACGTTTTCATATATTTTCGATTATCCCGAAATTCCCGGCGGCATACCTATGCTCGATTTGATCAACGTTGATAAACCATTCGAACTTTTCGGATCGGTTATTGTTCCCATTGAAATCATGCACGGCAGGCTGCCGATTTACGCCTACAGGATCGGCGATTTTATTTATGCAACCGATTGCAGCGGAATTCCTGAAAAATCTTTGGCGCTTTTTCAGAACGCAGAAATTTTAGTTCTCGACTGCCTGCGCCGCCGTCCCCATCCGACTCATTACAATCTCGAGCAAGCGCTGGACGTTGTCGACAAATTACACCCGGCTCAAACCTATTTTACTCATATTTCTCATGACCTCGAACATCAGGAAATCTCACAATCTTTGTCTGAGAATGTGCAGTTGGCGTTCGATGGTCTGCGAATTAAACTGTAAGTGAATATGAAACGATTTATTTTATTCGGATTATTGATCGGCGTCTCCGGCTGCGCTTTTTTCAACACCTATTTCAATGCGCGTAAAGCTTACAACAACGGCATCCATGCGATCCAATCCAGAAAAGAACAAACCCGCAATCAACCGGCGGCCTCTGATGACATGACCATACACCGCTTCGATCCCGATCCTGAAACCATTCCCAATGATGCTTTACAATTTTTCGACGCCGCCATTGAAAAGGCCAATAAAGTTGTCGCGCTGCATCCGGAGAGCGGATGGGTCGAAAACGCAATTTTACTGATGGGCAAGGCGCATTACTATCGCGGAACTCAAAACGATTATTACGACGCGAAAAACCGTTTCGAAGTGTATCTCGCGCAAGATGCGCCGGGCAAGGATATGCCGGAGGCTAAATTTTGGTATGCCAAAACGCTGGTCAAATTGCAAATGTATGACGAGGCGGAACAGGTATTGCGCGATCTTACTGAAACGAAAAGCAGCCGTGATTTTCAATGCCCGGCATTGATGCTGCTTGGGGATATTCAATTTTTGGACGGACAGTTTGAAGAGTCCACGCAATATTACGTTCGTGCGTCCGCAGTAGCATCTTCTTCCATCCTGAAAAAAAACGCTTATTTTAAATCAGGGTTTGCTTTTTTCCAACTTCAAAAATTCGATGAAGCCTTGGAATATTTTCGCAAGCTCGGCAAAATGGAACTGGAAGTGGCCGAACGCTTTGATGTTACGTTGATGACAGCGCGGGCTATGAAATTGGCCGGCCAGCATGACCCGGCCATCCGGCTTTTGGATAAAATCATTTCCAATTTGCGCTACAAAAATTTTTTCATCCGTGCTGAATTCGAAATCGCCGATATTTTACGCCTGAAGGGCAACTACACCGAAGCCTCGGAGCAATTTCAGTATGTCATCGACACGTATAAAAATAATATCGTTACCGGCAATGCCTATTATTACATGGCGCTCATGAACGATCAGGAGCCCAAAAAGCGAAGCGACGGCTTTACTCCCAATCCCGATCAGGCCAAAAAATATTATTATCTTGTTTATACCAAATATCCGCAGTCTCTTTACAAAGATGCCGCCATGGCTCGTTATCAATATTTATCGAGAATGGAAACATTTAAAGGCTTCATTACCGCGGATGAAAATTTATATAAAAAAATACTGATCAAAATCGATAATCCGTCGGCAGATATTTCGAAAATCAATGAACCGGCTATTCAGGATACCGTGCAGGATGAGCTTGAAGATTCGGAAAACAATGTTAAAAAAAATGTTAAAACTTATCGGGCGGTGAATACGGCAAATCTGACTGAGAATTTTTTCATGAAGGATACGCTTACGGCCCTGGATTCCGTATTTTCAATGCGGGACAGCATTCTGAAAAAAGATTCGACTTCGAATTGGCTGGCCATTCTTGATATCGACAGTACGGCCTTACAACTGCTCGTACTTGAGGACAGTCTTCTTAAATCCGGTTTTTTAAAAAAGACCAATGAAGCGGTGTTGTCACAACAGGAAACTGAGAAAGAAACCGAAGCGATTAAATTGGAAAACAAAGAGCTGCAGGACAAACTCACGGCCGTGCACACTGAAATGCTTCAAATCAATCAAATGTCCGAATCAGATAGCCTTCAGTCGAAGAAACAGTTGGTATTCGATCGCATTGCCTACGGCTATCTCGCTTTGGCCGATTATTTTTATTATGAAGATACGCGGCTTGATTCGGCGTTGTTTTATTATCAATGGGTCGGCGAGCATTTCCAAGGGACACCATCTGAAGAAGTTGCTCTATATAGCATTGCGCGGGTACATCAAAAACAAAAAAATCCGAACTGGAAATATTATTTTGAATTCGCTTTGCAGAAATTTCCCAACGGACGGATGTCGAATGTCGGACGGCATATTTTGGAATTGGATACCGTCAATACCAACCCTTTTTATGAAACGTTTTGTCGCGCTGAAAAGTCGATTATTGAAGAAAAAGATTTTAACAAGGCTGTTTTGCTGTACAAACAAGTTGCGCAACATGACACGTCGAATTTGAAATGGTCATCGTTGTACGCCATGGGATTATTGTATGAACAAAAGCTGAACGATCCGGAAAACGCTTTCAGAACGTACAGTACATTGGCGTATGCCAGGCCAGAATCCGAATTCGCCAGGATTATCCGCCCCAAAATTGAAGCCTACATCGCTAAGTTTTCTCTTTCAAAAGATTCAGCGCTAACATGGATCGACACCCAGTTTGTCAAAATCAAAATCAACGCCGGTACGTCGCATGCGATTATCACGGATTCTACAACGGCCATGCCTGATGACTCAACTTTGATTGATACAACGGTACAAACTTTTGATTCGACGAAAACCAAAAAGAGAATTATCGACGAAAATGATGATTTGAATTTCAAAAATAAATCCAAGGTCAAAAAAGACAAAAAACCGCGCGATGAAATCAAAAAAGGAAAAGAAAAAGAAATTGATAAAATTGAAGAATAGTTTTTTGATCATCGTAACCGCCTGTAGCGCCTGTGCGCCGAATCCGATGTATCAATCGAAACGTTCTGCCGAAAACGGAAACATTGTACAAACACGATCCGCCGATGTTTTGGAAGTTAAAACCGGCGTTGCATCCTTTTATGCCGACAAATTTGACGGCAGAAAAACGTCAAATGGCGAAATTTTCGATCAGGATAAATTGACAGCCGCTCACCGGACATATCCTTTTGGTACGGTCGTACGTGTGACGAATTTATCAAACAAACAATCGGTGGTGGTGCGGATCAATGATCGCGGCCCTTTTGTCAAAAACAGGCTTATCGATTTATCCAAATCGGCGGCCAAATCAATTGGAATGATTGCATCAGGAACGGCCAATGTGAGAGTCGAAGTTTTGTCATGGGGTCAATAAAATTTTACAATTTCTTATCTGCAATAATTTTAGAGTTTTAAGTTTAAACCGGCGCCGATTATTATAATTACCGATTGACAAAGCTTGCGTTCTTTGGTACATTTAAAGTGTCAGCCCTCCGCACGAATTGTAAAGGTTCTATGATTCGTATCTATCTTGATCGTTTTCTCCGTTATCTTGATGCTGAACGTAATTACTCCGGCAAGACTCTCATCGCATACAAAAAAGACCTCGAAGATTTTTCAGCGTTCATTGAGCGCCGCTTCGATAGCCTTGAATTCGATCTTACCGAAATTTCTAAAGATGAAATTCGCGCTTTTCTTGCCCATTTGTCCAAGCAACGATTGGAAAAAAAAAGCATTGCACGCAAATTATCAGCCGTTAAATCTTTTTTTAAATTTCTTATCAAACAAGGCGCCGTCAAGACCAATCCTGGAAAATTAATCAAAACTCCGAAATATGAAAAAACGGTTCCGTCATTTTTGACCGTCGATCAAATTCAAACCGTCTTTGATTTTTTTGACGATCGTATACCGGCAGATGCGCGCGATAAAGCCATCCTGGAACTTTTTTACGGATCGGGAATTCGTCTCAGCGAACTTGTCGGGCTTGATTTCTCCAACGTCAATTTCTCCAATCAGACTATTTCCGTTTTAGGAAAAGGCGCCAAGCAACGCATCATTCCCATCGGAGAAAAAGCAATTAATGCACTCAAGCATTATCACTCGGTTCGTGATCAAATAATAACCAGCGGATCTTCCGGCGATGGTCAGGCTGTTTTTATCGGGAAAAATGGAAAACGCATCACGCCATTGGCGGTTCAACGCATGATCAAAAAAGTTTTAACTCGTGTTTCCGACGCTCACCAATTGAGCCCGCATATCGTCCGGCATTCGTTTGCCACGCATTTATTAGACAATGGCGCCGATCTCAGGGCCGTCAAAGATTTACTCGGGCACGAAAATCTTTCGACTACTCAAATTTACACTCATATTACTGTCGATCGTTTGAAAAACGCTTATAAAAAAGCCCACCCCAGGGCCGAAACCTAACCAAAGGAGGCCGCGTCTTTATTTGCTAAATCGCCGTATGGACAAATTACCAATTCTCACACTTATCCAAAGGAGATCGTCATGAGAGTAAGAATCACTTCACGTCATCAGAAATTATCGGCGCAAATCAAAGACTATTTGGAAGACAAAATAAATCGATTGGAAAAATACTACGACAGAATCATCGACTGTGAAGTTATCTTGGACTCGGAAAAAACGAAAGAATTGGTGGAAATAAATATTAAAGTTTACGGAACGGTTTTGCACGTCAAAGCTAAGGAAATGGACGTAACCAAAGCCATCGACACTGCAACGGACAAACTGGAAGTTCAGTTGAAAAAATTCAAAAGCAAACTGCGCAAGCGTACGCACGACCGTATGACGGATGTATTGAATGAAACCGAAAGTGCATTGGCGGAATAAGAATAATATTGAAAAAGTAAATTATCTTCTTAAATTCAACAGGTCAGAGCCCCTCTGACCTGTTTTATTTTTCACCTCACCATCACTCACAACGGTTGTCGCAGCTATGGAAAATCTTATCCAGAGTTATGAAATCACCAAACAAATCGGATCGGGCGGTATGGCCACGGTGTTTATGGGACGTCACCCCAGCTTAGACCGCCAGGTCGCCATCAAAGTGGTCAAGGGCGACAACCGCGACAAGGTCAAACGTTTTGCCCGCGAAGCCGTTTTATCCGCCGCGCTGAAGCAGGAAAATTTACCGGCGATTTACGACTATTTCGTCGATGCGCAAAAAAACCATTACCTTGTCATGGAATATGTCGATGGCATCGACGTAAGCGATATTATCAAGACGCGCGGCTTTGTCCCGCATTACGCCGCCGTGATGATTGCCCGCGAAGTCGCGCGCGGCCTCGAACACATGCATGAAAAAGGCATCATTCACCGCGATATCAAACCCAGCAATGTCCGCCTGAGCAAAGACGGGCAGGTAAAACTCATGGACTTTGGAATTGCCAAGCAAGAAGACGAAGAAGCGCATAAAAACCTGACGTCGACCGGCATCATTATCGGCACGCCATCGTACATGTCTCCTGAACAAGCCTCCGGCGATAAACTAACCACGCAAAGCGACATTTTCAGCCTCGGCACAATGATGTACGAAATGCTGACGGGGAAAAAACCTTTTTCGGCAGACAGTAACCTGACTTTGATAACCCTGATTGCGCAAGGACGGTACGAGCCCCTCGATCGTTCACAGGTCAGCATCCCCAAACCCCTGATCAGAATTGTCGACCGTGCGATGTCCAAAAATCTGGACTCTCGCTATCAACATATCGGTTTAGTCATTAAAGATCTGAACCAGTATTTACAGTCGATTTCGCAATCCCAGTTGCTGCATTTTCTGATGCAATATTATTTAACGCTGACAAGCAAAAATAAAAATCCTGATTTTTCGCCCTTTGCCAAACTGCCGCACGTCGCCGATACTCCCGAACACAATGAACCGCCCGATGAATTATCGACCGGCGAGTACATCGCCAAATTTTACGATAAAGGAAAAAGAAAAAAGAAAATCGCGATTGCGGCTGCGGTAACGCTCATCATCACTGTAGTAACATGGCTTACTTGGAAAGGCCTATGGCCATTTGATTTTAATGGGCCGGCTTTTGGCAACGTGAATCTTTCTCTCAAGTCGGATAAAACAGACGTCCTGAATGACGTTCGAATTTACGTCAATGACAATGAATGGCCTCGTTCGGGCAATTTCGACGGAAAAGCCACGCTCAATCATTTTCAAAAAGGGCGTAATGCCTTGCGGATTAAATTTCCTATCCTGTATCAGAATTACGAATATAATTTCACTCTTGAAAAAGAAAACGAAAGCAAAGACGTAACGCTCGACCTTGATAAATTATCGGCGCTGCTGGATGCTTATCGGGGCGAAAGCCGGAGACTGGGGTTTGCCGTCAATACGGATCCGGCAGGCGCTTTTGTTTACATTGACAACGATTTTAAAAATATTTTCGCTAAAACGCCGTCCCCTCTGACCTGGCCCAACATCCGCGCAACATTTCATAAAATCAGCATTCAAAAAGACGGCTTCCGGACGGTAGAAATCGAACGCCCGTTCTCGCCAAACGAATTACTCAATATTCACGTTGATCTGGTTCCCGACAAGAAAAAATAGAAATTGAATTCATGGAATCAACTCAGGAAATGACCGTTCAAAAAGGAGCCGAAATCGAATTATCGGTTGATTCGGTTTCTTTCGGAGGCCAGGGTATTGCCCGTGTCAACGATTTTGTAGTTTTTGTAAACGGGGCAATTACCGGCGATCATGTCTTAGCCAAAATTATAAAAAAGAAAAAAAGCTTCGCGGAAGCGGTGGCGATAAATATTATAAAACCGTCGATCGATCGCACAAATCCTGAATGCGAATTGTTCGGAACCTGCGGCGGCTGCCGATGGCAAGATGTCGTCTACGGCGCGCAACTCGAATTCAAACGTCAAAATGTTCAGGAAGTTTTTGAGCGAATCGGAGGATTCACAGATATCCAAATTCCCAAGCCCATCGGATCTAAGGAA
This sequence comes from bacterium, assembly GCA_013359335.1. Classification (GTDB taxonomy): domain Bacteria; phylum CLD3; class CLD3; order SB21; family SB21; genus JABWBZ01. The sequence continues at coordinate 22,031 of JABWBZ010000001.1, read as the reverse complement.
ATCTATCGTTACCGGAATAAAATGGAATTTACATTTGGTGATCGTCCGTGGTTGACGGCTAACGCATTATTCGACGCCGACCGCCGATCCGATCCGTTTGCGCTCGGATTGCATGTCCCTCAACGTTTCGACAAAGTTTTGCCGGTACGCCATTGCCACCTGCAATCGACATTAGCAAACGATATATTGAACTTTGTCGGGGATTTTACACGCCACAGCGGGCTTCCGCCTTATTCGGTCAAAGATCATTCCGGTTTTTGGCGTTTTTTAGTCATTCGTGAATCTAAGCGCACCAGCGACCTAATGATCAATCTTATCACGTCTGAAGAACGTCCGGAGGTCATGACGCCATTTCGCGATCAGATAATTTCTAAATTCCCGCAGATCACTAGTTTGATCAACGGGATCAGTTCGAAAAAAGCACAGGTCGCTTTCAGTGACTATGAAGTACTCTTGCATGGTTCTCCGTTTATTATAGAAAAACTCGGCGATTTCGAATTTGAGATTTCATCCAATGCGTTTTTTCAGACTAACACTTTAGCGGCTGAAACGCTGTATCAAATTGCTTTGGAGTTTGCAGAACTAAAAGGACATGAATTGGTCTATGATCTTTATTGCGGGACGGGATCGATCGGCATTTTTATTTCAAAATTCGCCCAAAAAGTTATCGGTATTGAACTCATTGAAGCTTCCGTTGAAAATGCCCGGAAAAATGTCAAGCATAACCGAATTTCCAATTGTGAATTTCTTTTAGGCGATCTCCGCAAAACCATCCGGCAACTGCATCAAACGCCGGACGTTGTCATCGTCGATCCTCCGCGATCCGGCATGCATGAAGACGTCATCGACACGTTATTGGAACTTGCTCCGCCGGTTATAGTTTACGTCAGTTGCAATCCTTCAACGCAGGCGCGCGATCTGGCGTTATTGTGTCAAGCGCATTATCGGATCGATAAAGTTCAGCCTGTGGATATGTTTCCGCATACTTACCATATCGAAAACGTTGTTCGTTTGGTGCAATCATGACTACCGAAATCAAACATACGATTTTATGCGTCGATGATGAGCCGCCGATTCTGAGTGTGTTGAGGAAAATTCTCGAAGACCGGTATGTGATTTTTACCGTTTCAAGCGGAGAAGACGCGTTAGATATTCTGAACCGTCACGAAGTTGCAGTAGTCATTGTCGACCAGAAAATGCCCTCAATGAGCGGCGTCGAACTGCTCAAGCACGTCAAAGAGTCATATCCTTATACCGTCCGCATCGTTTTAACGGCGTATGCGGATATTCATGACCTGGTGGATTCCGTCAACCTGGGTGAAATTTACCGCTATATTCATAAGCCGTGGGAAACCCAAACGCTCCTTGACGTTCTGGCCGATGCCATCAAAAAATATGAAGAAAATATCGCCAATGCTCAACGAAAAAATCAGTACGAACGCCTTGCCATTGAGAAAGCGAAATTAGAACAAGAAATCGTCGTACTCAAATCGGAAATCGAAAAAGAATTTTCGCTCGACAATATTATCAGCGTCAGTCCGGAGATGAATGAAGTGCGCCGCCTGATCAAATCGGCCTCGGTTAGCGATGAAACGGTTCTGATTCAAGGCGAAAGCGGTACCGGAAAAGAATTGGTCGCCAAAGCGATCCATTTTAACAGCAAACGCCAGCACAATAAATTCACCGCTATCGACTGCGGCGCTTTGGCCGAAAATCTTTTGGAAAGTGAATTATTCGGACACAAAAAAGGCGCTTTTACCGGCGCATTCTACGACAAAAAGGGATTATTTGAAGAAGCGGAAGGCGGAACGGTTTTTCTCGATGAGATTTCCAATACGTCATTGGCGCTGCAGGCCAAATTGCTGCGCGTTATTCAGGAAAAAGAAATTCGCCGCATCGGCGAAACGCATTTCCGGAGAGTCGACGTCCGGATCATTTCGGCGACCAATAAAGACCTTTATGAAGAATTCCGGAAGGAAACGTTTCGTGAAGATTTGTATTACCGTTTGAATGTGATTCCCGTTCAACTTCCGCCTTTGCGCAACCGCCGCTCCGATATTCCGATTCTGATCAATCATTTTATTAACGATCATAACCGGAATTCGGAAAAAAAAGTACGGTCGATTTCACAAGAAGTATTAAATTTTCTTTGTTCACGCGAATGGAAAGGCAATGTGCGGGAATTGAAAAACCTGATCAATCGCATGTTGATTTTCGCCGAAAGCGATTCTTTAAGCCTCAACGATATCCCGGAAGAATTTCGCCGCGAGCTTCATGATATTCAATTCAGCAAGCCTCCCGATGCGACGAACCATTTCGAATTTAAAATTAATGATATTAAAACAATCGAAGAACTGGAACGTTCCTACATCCGCTACGTACTTCATCAGACCGGCGCCAATAAAGCCGAAGCGGCAAAACTATTGGGCATGAAGCGCACGACGCTCCTGATGCGGATGAAAAAATTAGGACTAATGGCCTGACGCCATGACCTTTCAATATATTATTTTTAATAAACCTTACGACGTTCTAAGCCAATTCACGCCTGCCATTAATCACCAATCCCTATCGGATTTTGGATTTCCAAAAAATGTGTACCCAGCCGGCCGGCTCGATGCGGATAGCGAAGGTTTATTATTGTTAACCGACGACGGCAATTTCGCTCATCAATTAATCGACAGGAAATACGGGCATTCCCGGACATATTGGGTTCAGGTCGAAAGGATTCCGTCATCGGAGTCACTCGCAAAACTTGAAAAAGGCGTGATCATTGAAGGAAAAAAAACTAAGCCCGCTAAAGTGCGACTCTTGCCTGATGCGCCCGATCTTCCGGAAAGATCCAAACCCATTCGCTACAGAAAAAATATCTCAACTGCGTGGATTGAAATAACGTTGACGGAGGGGAGAAACCGGCAAGTAAGGAAGATGACTGCGGCCATTGGCCATCCGACATTGCGATTGATAAGAATTACAATAATGTCCCTAACCTTAGAAAATTTGAACCCAGGGCAATGGAGAAAATTAAATGAAAAAGAAGTCACCGAATTGAAGCGTCTTTTTAAAAAACGATCATAGTCCGGGAGGTGTATTTTTTACGCGAATCGAACCGCGATGGCAGGTATAACAAGTTACGTTTTCCTTCGCACCCGGAAAATATTTTTCATTCAGCATTTCCGTCAGCACAATCATATCGCGGGTGATATTTTTTTCTTTTTTATCGTCGTTGGAATAATTATCCGTATCGTGGCAATAGTCGCACTCCACTCCCAGCGATAACGTAAAAGTACGCATGTATTCTTTTATTTCCTCAACAGTCATATCGCGGTCTTTTATGACTTTCAGATTTTTAGGTTTGTTAGTCTGGCAACTGATCGTCGAATAATACACGATACACAAAACGGAAGCAAGCGCGATCGCGAAAAGCGTTTTCTTCATGGGGCCTCAGAATTATGTGGGTGCACTTTTAGTTGGTCAATCTAAAGAAGAAGGTGTGGAATGTCAAGAAATTCTGCCTCTCACGTCATTCTTATTAATTGATTTTCCATCAGTACACAAAATAAAATCATCGCAATAAAAGCAGCCAAAAGAAAAACATATAGTAATTTTATCCAGGTACCCAGGCGCAAGTCTTCTTTATTAAGAATACTGTCTTCAATTTTTTGCGACGCTTTTGTCCCTACCAATATAAAACTGATTCCAAAACCCGATAAATAGGTTGCCATAAATCCGATCGGATTCCACCACAGCCATGAAACATGTTCAAAAAACAGCCAGAGCGATAAGTTAATACCCACGCCGGCGATCAAACCGGCTATCGCACCCGTTTCATTGCTGCGCCGCGATGTCATGCCTAAAACAAAAATCGAGGCAATGGGGCCGTAAAAAGCCGAACCGATCTTATTCACCAATTCTAAAACGGTCTCCGATCCCCCAACCATCAGAATAGCAAATCCCGTACAAAACACACCCCAGATCACGGTCAAGTATCGCGATAGAACTACCGCACGCTGATGACTTACGGTTGCCATCGGTTTGTAAAATTTCAGCAGCATATCTCTCCATGTCGAAGCGCTGAGTGAATTAAGCGTGCTGTCGAGGCTTGACATCGAGGCGGCGCAGATCCCCGCGATTACTATTCCCAAAAAACCTTGTGGGACATAGCTTTGCAGAAAATAGGGCACCAGGTAATCCGGCGGCAATGTTTTGAACATCGTGGCAAACGATTCGTTGGTATGCAAAAATGGAATCAACAGTAGTCCGAAAGCGCAATACGTTAGCACCAATGGAAATCGAAAAAGGCCGTTTAAAAATAACGCCCATTGCGCTTTTTTGAGTGTTGGCGTCGCCAAAAGCCGCTGGGTCTGGCTCTGATCGCATCCGTAATAAGAAAAATATAAAAACAAACCGCCAATCAGCATCGGCCAAAATCCGAATGTCTGACCGTCGCCAAATCCCGTGGCGTGAAAATTTATGATATTTAATCGTTCAATTTCCTTAACCGTCAAATCGATCGCATCCCATTGAATCAACGAAACTGTAATTCCGATCAATGCCAGTGAACTGCCCCACAAAACGATCAATTGTATGATGTCGCTGTAAATATCAGCGGCAATTCCGCCGATGGTTGTGTATAGGATCGAAATAAAACCGATCAATAATATCGTGGTATAAATATCCCATCCCAGGCACACGCCTAAAACAATCGAAGTTGCCAAAAGCATCACGCCGGCCCCGAGTCCCCTGCTGATCAAAAAAGTCAGACTGACAAGGGTTCGGATTTTTCCGCCAAATCGTTTTTCTAAATATTCGTAGATGCTGATGACTTGACACCGATGATAAATCGGTAAGAGAATAAACATGATAAGCGCCATCGCCAGCGGGATCGCCAATTCGTACTGAAGCCACACCAAACCGCCGCCGATTTTGAGCGCGATGAAAGCCGGAGCGCCGATCAGGCTGATAGCGCTGACCTGCGTGGCCATGACCGACAGCGCTATTTTCCACGACGCCATCGACCGTCCGGCAAGATAATAATCTTCCTGCGAATGCTGGGATCGGCCTACATACACGCTTATCAATATGATCGCCAGTATATAACTCCCAACAATCAACCAATCAATGGGATTCATATTAAAATTTTATAGTTCGCTTAAAAGAGAGGTATTGTCGCTGTCGACGATCGTGGCCAATTTATTAGAAAAATCGTAAAGCGCCGCCACAACCCTAACATAAGCCGGCAACATGGGCACGCCGATCGGATCATCGGTAAATTCCTTCTCCGCCAACCGTAACGCGTCGATGAAAGCTTCGACGGCCATGATTTCCATATTGCGGTCGTATTCCAGACCATTGATCAGCGACAGCGCATGATAATTTTCAACTGCTTTACGCGATTCCTGTATATACGTCGTCATCAGCGTTGAGAAAAACGCACGCGACATCACGATACCGTCCTGGGCCAATACCCTGAATAAAGTTTTGGCAATTTCATCCGCCATTCGGCCAAGACCTTCATTAGGACTGTCGCGGCGAAGCTTTTGGTGTTTATGTTCATAGGTATCCATAATTTCGACCTGGCAGATCCGGTTCACGGAGGTATTTTGATAGACTTCGCTCAGCATCGAAACTTCCAAACCCCAGGTCGGTGAAATCCGGATGCCCGTCGCCAAAGTTCGTACAAAAGCAAATTCCCCGGAAAGCGGATAACGGAAACTGTCCAGCATTTCAAGAAATACATTGAAGCCGAGAATTTTTTTCAAAGCACGGATCAGCGGTGTATAAAATAAACGGCAGACTCTGCCGTACAGCCGGTCGGTTACGCGCGCATAATAGCCTTTGCTGAATTCAAAAGGCAGCGCCGGATGCGCCAGCGGATAAATCAATCGCGCGGGCAATTCCCGCGTATAATTCACAATATCGCAATCATGCAATGCAATGATATCGACGCTTTCATCCGCGAGAATGTATAATAGCGTCATCCACACCGACCGGTCTTTTCCCTGCGGTCCGATTGTAAATCCGGAATCTTCCAATTTTTTGTACAGCTCAGCCAATCGCGGGCCGTTATGCCAAAGAATTTTCACTTCGACCGGCAGTGCCGACATCAGCGATTTTACTTTTTTAAACTGTTCTTCATTCGCCCGATCCAGCGACAACACGATCCGCCGGAGATAATGAACTTTCTTTAGTTCTTCAATAATTCGCGGCATCGCCGGCCCTTCAAATTCCGAGTAAAGCGACGGCAGAAGCAGTACAGCATTTTTTTGTTTTGAAAAAACCACCAACTCTTCTTCAAGCGCCTCGACCGGTCTTGCGGTCAGCTTTTGAAGCGTGGCGATACTTCCGTTTTGAAAAAAATCCGCCATGATTTTTCGAATTAAGTTCTTTAAATAAGAATTGGTTATAAATTTTAATACAAAATTTTAACGTCTAATGCAATTAAAGATTGTTTTTTTAAACAGGCAAAATGGGTTGCAGTTATAACGTTTTTTAAATAAGTTTTTTAATAATCGTTTCTAATTTCAATCTTGAGGTTATACATCGTGCTGGATAAAGAAGTCGTGGCTCAAATCGAGCAGATTCGTGAAGCCGATATTCTGATAGGCATTCCGAGCTTCAACAATTCCAAAACCATCGGCCACGTCGTCCGCGCTGTCCGCGCCGGTTTGGCTAAATATTTTCCCGATATGAAATCCGTGCTGTTGAATTCCGACGGCGGATCCACGGACGGAACCATGGACGTCGTCAAAAATTCGGCGGATGAAAACCTGCACACGATTCTTTTAACGCAGCATTTGCCCGCGTTTTTTAAAATCACGACGCCTTATCCCGGAATCCCAGGTAAAGGCAGCGCGTTTCGCACCATTTTTGAAGCCGCCGAACGTCTAAATGTAAAAGCCAGTTGCGTCGTCGATTCGGATTTGCGGAGTATCACGCCTGAATGGATCGAACTTTTATTGAAACCGGTTTTGAATTCAGGTTTTGATTACGTCGCTCCGCTGTATCAACGGCATAAGTTTGACGGTACGATCACCAATGGCATTATTTATCCGATGACCCGCGCGTTGTACGGTCAAAAAATCCGCCAGCCGATCGGCGGAGAATTTGGCTTTTCCGGTAATCTGGCTAAGTATTATTTATCGAAAGACGTTTGGGGAACCGACGTTGCGCGTTTCGGCATCGACATCTGGATGACCACTACAGCCATCGCCAATCATTTTAAAGTATGCCAGGTTTATCTTGGCGCAAAAATCCACGATGCAAAAGATCCCGGAACCGATCTGAGCGCGATGCTATCGCAAGTGGTCGGTTCATGTTTTGAATTGATGGAAGAATATCATGATCGATGGTCGCCGGTACAACATACAATCGATATTCCGACTTTTGGTTTTCATTACGCAGTGGGTCTTGAGCCGGTACCCGTGAATGTCGACCGGTTGATTGAAAAATTTCAACTTGGCGTGAAAGATCTGAAGGATATCTGGGCGCTTTTTTTACCGGAAGATATCATTGCGACGTTAATCAAACGGCAATACGACTCCAATCACCCTTTTTCAATTTCCGATGAAATCTGGGCGCGGATCATTTACAGTTTTGCCGCCGCTTATCACAAGAAAATTATTCACAAAGAACATATCCTGAAATCGCTGACGCCGCTTTATCTCGGGCGGACAGCCTCGTTTATTCTTGATGTATGGAGCAGCGGTGCAGATGAAGTGGAAAATAAAATCGAACAGCTTTGTAACGCTTTTGAGAACGAAAAAAACTTCTTAAGAGAAATCTGGTCATAAATTCCGGAGGTGTATTATGGATGTACTGAAAGAATTATTCGTCGAACCCTTTCGGGTTTTTTTCAATGATTTTATGGGATACTTGCCGCAGCTAACGTCCGCTCTTTGTATTTTTATTATCGGTGCTTTGGTCAGCCTTTTTATTGCGAAGCAACTGCCTCGCCTCCTTGCATTTACCAAGTTAGACGTCCTGGCGCAACGATTAGATATCCCGACGCTGCTTTACCGGGGCGGCATCCGCGATCCTTTTTCAAAATTTATTTCCGGCGTTATCGGCTGGATCGTTTTCATCATGTTCACGCTGATTGCCGTAAAAGCCCTCAGGCTGACGCCCATGGAAATCCTGATCGAACGTTTTGTATTGTATCTTCCGCAAGTGTTTACGGCGATCTTGATCATGCTGCTGGGTTATCTGATGGCCAATTTTTTGCGGCGCACGGTTCTGATTACAGCCGTCAATGCCGGCATCAAATCGGCCGGCCTGATCGGTCAATTCGTGAAATACGGAATCTTTTTCTTTGCGCTCACCGTGGCAATGGAACAATTGGGAATCGGCAAGGACACTGTGATCATCACGTATACGATCACCTTTGGCGGAATTGTTTTGGCGTTGGCTTTGGCTTTTGGATTAGGCGGACAAGATCAGGCTAAAACTTATTTGAAGCAACGTTTAAGCGGTGAAAAAGACGGTATCGAACATCTCTAAATTATATTTAGGCCGTTCAAAACTCTGAGCAGGGCTTCATTCCAGCCTTTACTTCCCGGATACCTCGCTTTGACTAATTGCGGGTGCGTAAATGAAATGAAATTGCCTTCAGGATGTGGAATCAAAACCGGAATATCGACCGCTTGCAACATACTTCTGTCATTGCCACTGTCGCCAAGCCCTATCGAAAAAATATTTCCTGAATTTTTTTTGTAAATTCTTTTGACCATTTCTACTGCGCGGCCTTTATCCTGCTCTTTTCCTATCAAATGAAAAAATCGCCCGCCTTGTGCGATTTTGAGATTGGCGCGGTTCGCTTCTTTTTCGAGCGCCGGCAAGTCATTTTCATTTTTTAGAAGAAAAGGCTCTGTGAATTCGCGTTCACGCGCAAGCGCAGCTTCTTCGCGGCTCAGGCCTGTCAGTTCGCATATCCGCCCCACCGGCCAATCTCCAAACCCTTCGATCGAAAATCGTGTTTTATTTTTTTCAACAAAACTGCGAATGACGCTGTAACTTTCGCCGAGTTGAATCACAAAAAAATCGCCCGTTTTCCTCGCACCTTCTATCTTAAAATCCTGATCACTCTCAAAAAAAATCCCGCCGCCGTTTTCAACAATAAATGGATGGCGAATACCCAGATTTTTTCTGATCTGTTCAACTTCAACGCGCGTTTTGCTGGTGCATAGGATCAGCGGAATATTTTTTTGATGTAAAAGATCTAAAGCTTGTTTTGCATCTTCAAAAGAATAATCCTCGCTGTCGAGCAGCGAACCGTCTAAATCTGTAAAAATGATTAAGTTCATAGCGGTTCAGAATGCGGCTGGTACTCTTGAAGCAAAATATACAACAACAATCCTAACTTTTTCTAAAAAAAATGTACGCTCACTTAAAATTGTATGTAGATCGATTTTTGTATAAAAAAACCCCGAAGAGGTTATCTTCGGGGTTTGAAGCTTAAGCTTGCTGAAGAATTACTTCTTAGCAGGCATCATTTCCATGTGCATTTTACCGGCTTCTTCGATCGCAGCTTTAGCCGCTACGTAATCGCCAGCAGTCGCTTTTTCTTTCGCTTCGGCCAATTTGGCTTTGGCATCGGTCATCATTTTGTCCATTTTGGCTTTGTCGTCTTTTTTCGCCATACCCATTTTCTTCATCATGTCTTTTTCACCGGCAGTCCAGGCAGTTTCGAAATCGGCAATCATTTTTTCGACTTCGGCTTTCATGGCATTCATCGCATCCGGAGCGGCTTTAGCGGCAGCGTCGAATTGTTTCGTAGCTTCCATGTATTTGGCTTTGGCTTTGTCAAATTCATTTTTCTTGACCAACTCAGCGCCTTCTTTCATCGCTTTGTCGCCGGCTTCATACATGTCTTTGGCATACATATCGGCTTTGGCTTCAACGGCTTTTTTCATCGCCATCGTCGCTTTGTCCATATCTTCTTTCGGAGGACCGCCGCAGCCGATCAACACAAAAGCGGCCAACGAAAGGGCCATCACGGATAATACGATTCGCTTTAACATCTTACTCTCCTTAGAGTTACTTCGATAAGGGTACCAAACACACAAACCTACCTTACCGAATTGGGTTTTTAACTTAGTGTGTTTTGAGGGTTTAAAAACATTAATTTAGGGCTTAATTTCGGTGCAAATATATAGCGCGAAGTCCCGAAAAGCAAGAAAATTTTTCTTTAGATTATTCTAGCTCCGCGTTTAAACGCGGAGCTATGAACCCCAAAATCTTCATTGCGCCGATTGAGCTTTTTGTGTAATTTGCGCAGCCAACCTAATGGAACGGTTCTCCATGAAAACGGATTTACTCATTCGGAATGCGCGCCAGGTCGTCACGTTCGATCAGGGACAATTTAAAACTTTCGAAAACGTCTCGGTCGCGTGCGCCGGTTCAAAAATTATTCACGTCGGCGATGAGAAACAGCTCGGCCTGGAATCGGCCACGGTCATTGACGCGTCGGACTTCGTCGTTTTACCGGGATTGATCGATTCCCATACGCACACAATTTTTGCCGGTTCGCGCGAGGATGAATTCGAGATGAAATTACGCGGCGCGACGTACGCCGAAATTGCCCAAAAAGGCGGCGGCATTTTAAATACCATGAGCGCTACCCGCAAAACTTCCAAAGAAGAACTGCTTCAACTCGGAAAGAAAAGGCTCGTACAAGCGTTGCGTTTCGGTATCACGACGATTGAAATCAAAAGCGGTTACGGTTTGTCGCTGGCGGATGAAATCAAAATTCTCGAGGTCATTCGCGATCTGCGCGAGCACACGCCAATGGACATTCATGCAACTTTTTTAGGGGCGCACAGCGTTCCGCCGGAATACAAGCCCAAGCGCGACGATTACGTCAAACTTGTTTGTGACGAAATGATTCCGGCCGTCGCTGAAAAAAAATTAGCCGAATTCTGCGATGCGTTTTGCGAGGCGAATGTATTTACCATCGACGAGACCCGGCGGATTTTCGAGGCGGCCGAACAATACGGATTGAAACTGAAGCTTCATGCGGATCAACTGACTCATACCGGCGGCGCGGAATTGTGCGCGGAGATGGGCGCCGTTTCCGCCGATCATCTTGAACATATTTCCGATCGCGGCATCGACGCTTTAAAAAATTCCAAAACAGTGGCGGGGCTTTTGCCGGGCTGTTCGTTTTTTCTGAACATGCAATACCCGCCGGCACGGAAACTGATCGAAGCAGGAATTCCGGTTGCGCTTGCGACAGACTTTAATCCCGGTTCGTCCATGACACAACATTTGCAGCTCATTATGTCCATTGCATGCACGCAGATGAAAATGTCGCCCGCAGAAGTTATCCAGGGCGTCACGCTCAATGCGGCCAAATCGCTGGATCGCACTGACATCGGCAATATTCAACCCGGCTGCAAAGCCGATTTGGTTTTATTTAGTGTGCCCAATTATAAATATATACCGTATCATTTCGGACAGAATCACGTCGAGCACGTTATTAAAAACGGACGAATGGTTTTTTGATCTCTCAGGCACACGTCACCCCGAACTTGTTTCGGGGTTTGTTATAACATCATTCTATAGAAACAAACATACCCTGAAACGAATTCAGGGCGACAACGTGAGACAAGAACTGCATGGAACCGCTCAAAATCCCGAAAGAAACCTGCGCCGATTATTATTACGCCACTCAAAAGGAATGGCTTGAAACCAACGGCATCGGCGGATTTGCCTCCTCCACCGTGATCGGAGCCAATACGCGGCGTTATCACGGCCTGCTCGTCGCGTCGCTCCGTCCGCCAACGCACCGGTTTGTGCTCCTCTCTAAAATGGAAGAAAGCCTGAATTTCAACGGCAAAACGTACGAACTGTCGACGAACCAATATCCGTTTATTATTTTTCCGGAAGGCCACAAAAATATCGACTGTTTTGAATATGACCTTTACCCGAAAATAATCTACCGAGTCCATGATATTGTTATCGAAAAAAATATCCTGATGATCGAAGGTGAGAATTCGACGATTCTGCGCTATCGCCTCATCAAGGCGGATCAGCCTGTGACGTTATCGCTCCGGCCATTATGTTCTTTCCGCGATTATCACAGTTTATCCAAAGAGAACACGAATATTAACAAAAACACCGACGCCGGCGCGTATCAGTTTTCGATCCAGCCTTATCCCGGTTTGCCGCGCCTGTCTTTTCATTATAATTTAGGTTCGGTTGAACCAAAATTTTTCTGGTACAAAAATACCGAATACAGAAAAGAACACGAACGCGGTCTGGATTTTACCGAAGATCTTTTCAGCCACGCAATTATATCGGCGACATTGCACGGCGGTGAATCGCTTGATATTCTGATTACCTGTGAAACCAATCGTGCGAGTTCTCTGAAATCCAAAGACATCGGGCAATTGATGAATTATGAAATTCAGCGGCGTAAAGCGTATACGGAACATTTTCCGTTGCGGCATCCGGCGGCGCAATCGCTGGCGTTGTCGGCGGATTCATTTTTGGTAAAACGTTCCGGCAACCGCCACACGATCATCGCCGGTTATCATTGGTTCGGCGATTGGGGCCGCGATACGATGATCGCCTTACCGGGATTGACCCTGACTTGTAAACGGTACGACGTTGCTAAAGCGATTCTTTTGTCCTTTGCCGAATATATTTCTCAAGGCATGATCCCCAATCGATTTCCCGATCTTGACGAAACGCCGGAATACAATAACGTCGATGGAACGTTGTGGTTTTTTGTCGCCGCATACCGTTACTGGCAGGCGACGAATGATGACGGACTGATTCGCACGGTTTTATACGAACGCCTCGCGGATATTATCGCGTGGCACGTTCATGGCACCCGCTACAATATTAAAATGGAGGACGACGGTTTGCTTTACGCGGGCGAAAGCGGAGTACAACTTACCTGGATGGACGCTAAAATCGGCGATTGGGTTGTCACGCCGCGTACGGGCAAATGCGTCGAAATCAACGCGCTTTGGTACAACGCATTGTGTATCATGCATGAATTGAGCCGCGCGTTACAACAAACGGATGACGCCGAGAAATACAAAACGATGGCAGAAAAAACGAAAAATAGTTTTAACGAACAATTTTGGTTTTCCGAAGGGAATTATTTATACGATTATATCAACGGCGAAGAAAAAAACGGCGACGTGCGCCCCAATCAAATTTTCGCCGTAAGCCTTCCTTTTTCGCTTCTCGACACGGATCGGTGTAAATTGATAATCGAAAAAATTCAAAACGAACTGCTCACGCCTTACGGATTGCGGACTTTGTCGCCGTCGCATCCGTCGTATACCGGCGTCTACGCCGGCGATCCTTACCACCGCGATGCGGCGTATCACCAAGGAACGGTGTGGCCGTGGCTGCTTGGCGCTTTTATCGAAGCTTATTTGAAAACGCACGACGGTGAAGCAGCCAAAACATTTGCCCGCACGCTGATCGAACCTTTTGCAACTCAACTGAACGACGCCGGCATCGGAACGATTTCTGAAATTTACGACGGCGATCCGCCGCATTTTCCCAAAGGCTGTATCGCACAAGCTTGGAGCGTTGCAGAAATTTTACGGATCATCGAATTGTTAGAAAAATAAATATGCCGGCCGACTCATCATTTGAAATTTATAAATCCCGCGTTCAATCCATTCAACATAAACTCGCGTTAGAATTAGGTTCTTTCATACCCGCAGCCGTGCTGATTCCTTTTTATGAAAAAAATGGCGAGCCGTTTTTGCTTTTCGCTAAACGCACTCAAACGGTACGACATCACAAAGGCCAGATTTCATTTCCGGGAGGCGCATACGAATTAACCGATCCTGATTTGCGCCATACCGCTTTGCGGGAAACGGAAGAAGAAATTGGCCTAGACCAATCGCGCGTGGAAATTCTCGCTGAATTGGACGATATGTTTACACCGACTCGTTTTCGTGTTACTCCTTTTGTCGGCGTCATTCCATATCCCTATTCATTTAAAATTAATCCGCACGAAACGGCTGAATTAATTGAAGTTCCGCTTCGGCATTTACTGCTCGAATCTCATCATCGCACCGGTTATCGGATGTATCAAAGCCGCATTTATGAAATCCATTACTACGATTTTGGAGAACATACCATCTGGGGCGTGACCGGACAAATTCTCAACGACTTGTTGAAAAAAATTCAACAACCGTAGCCGCAACTTTAGATCGTCTGCCAGCGTAAAACGCTCATCACGGTTCAAGAGTGAGAAATTTTTACCGCCATCATAGCAATTTTCGGATTGTTTTAATCAACCAAATTTTAAATCTTCGGCCTGTTGACATGAATTGGTTATTGTTCAAATAAATTTAATTTTGAATCATTCGTTAGTTACCATTGGAGAGAATAGTAATGAAACATGTATATGAGACGCTTGGCCGATTGCCTTATAGCGAAAGGCTTTTGATTTCAATTTTAATCAGCCTGTTGTTTCTCTTGCTGCTGGCGATGCCGTTCCAATTGTTTGCCAATATTCAAAGCGGAACTTTGGCTTCGGCGACCATTTCCGATGAATCAAAAATTTTTGCGCCGAATCCGATACTGACATTACATGCTCAGCCTTTATCTTTATCACCAATCGTCGATGGAGAAATAGAAGATATTTGGATGCAGGCGACTCATTTCTACAATTTTTCCGAAAATTATCCTAACGAAAAACAAAAACCTAAAGCCTTAACGGAAGGTTATATTACGCACGATGATAAATATTTGTACATCGCTTTTATCTGCCACGATCCCGACATGAAAAAATTACGCGCAGTTTTGAGCGATCGGGACGCGCTGTATGAAGACGATTTCGTCGGAGTGAATATCGACCCTTTCGGCGCCCAACTCAACGGATTTGAATTTTTCGTCAATCCACTGGGCGTGCAGGCCGATCTGAGCGTCGACGTGACGGGCAATGAAGACGACAGTTTCGACGCGGTGTGGGAATCTGCGGCCAAAATTTACGACGACCGCTGGACGGCGGAAATTAAAATTCCGTTCAAAAGCCTGCGCTTTCCCAATAAACCGGAACAAGACTGGCTGATTCATTTTTACCGAATTTATCCGCGGGAAAGCCGTTACGTGTACTCATGGATGGCGACGTCGCGCGATATCAGCAATCAATACGCACAGGCCGGACATCTGAAAATGAAAATTCCCGAAACGTCTTTGCGCAATATTGAATTTCTGCCGTACACGGTCGGCACCTCCGAAAAATCATTGATCGAAAAAGACGATGGAAATGGCAAATGGGAAAAACGCAAGTACGACGGTGATGTCGGGTTTAATCTAAAATACGGATTGACATCCAACATGACCTTAGATCTGGCGTATAATCCCGATTTCAGTCAAATCGAATCGGACGCCGGACAAATCAGCGCCAACAATCCGTTTGCATTGTTTTACAATGAAAAACGCCCTTTCTTCCTCGAAGGCCGCGATATTTTTTATGTCGACCAGGACATAAACTTACTCTACACCCGCACGATCAGCGATCCTTTGGTAGTGGGTAAAATTTCCGGCAAAGCGGGAAAACTGAGTTTCGGCTACATCTCGGGCTATGACGAAAGTACGCAATACGTTATCCCATTCGAGGAAAGCGGGCCGGGTTTATTGACAAGCAAAAATTCGATGTCTAATATTCTGCGCTCGAAATACGAACTCAGCACCGGTACGTATATTGGCTTTACCGGGACGGATCGCCGGCTTTCGGATGCATCGAATTCCGTCGGTACTATTGACGCCAAAGTGCGTCTGAATTCCAAATATACATTATCGGCATTGGCCAGCATGAGTCACACCAATGAATCCAACGATTCGCTTTTAACGGAAGAAGACATCGATTTCGAATCTTTCAAAGAAGGCCGGACGACATACACCGGTGATTTTGACGGTGAAAAATTTGATGGACATTTATGGCGGCTGACTCTGGACAGAACGGCAAAACATTGGGGATTTTTTGCGTGGTACAATGACCGTTCACCTGGATTTCGCTCGGAAAGCGGATTCATCAATTCCAATAATCTACGCGAAATCGGCTCGTATCAACGTTATACGTTCTACTATCCTGAATCAACCGTTCTCGATCGCGTCGAGCCGCGTTTGCAATTCAATAGAAAATATAACTATGACGGAAAGTTAAAAGACTGGTGGATCAATCCGCAGCTTTTTATTCAATTCAAAAAACAGACGTACGTCTGGATGAGCGTTGCCGCGCTTAACAACGAAAATTTCAGAGATCGGCAATTCGATCACATTCACCGTTTTGCTTTTGAATTCGGCACCAAAGTTTACAAAAAACTCTACGGCGGATTTTGGACTGAAAACGGCAATTACATCAATCGCTCAGGCAATATCGACAACCAAGGAATCGATGATCCGCGCAATCCGCTCGCCAAAGCCAAGGGATTTAACTTCCAGACATGGATTACGTTCAAGCCGACTCATCAATTGTCCAATCAGATCGATTACCGGCAATTCAATCTTTGGACGCATTACGGCGGTAGCCTGATCACGGCACAGAAGATTTTCCGCAATACGTTGGCTTATCAATTTACCCGCCGCCTGTTTTTACGTATCATCGGCGAGTATACGGTCAAGGAGTCCAATGAATCGGCGACGGATGACGACGGAAATTTTATTGTCGAAGGAACCGGAAAATACCGACGCGATCATTCCAGGTCAAAATTCTACAGCGTCGATCCTTTGATCAGTTATAAGATCAATCCTTTTACGGTGTTTTTTATCGGTGCGCATTTCGGCGGCGAGAACGATCCGTATCCCAACTACAACGGTTTGACTCAAACTCAGCAGAGCGTGTTCGTGAAGTTTCAGTATTTTGTGAGAATTTAAGTGGAAATCAGGGTACAAGCGGCGTGTTATAGTCGATAGGAATTTCGTTTTTGACTTTTTTGACCAATTCTTCGGTTTTTCGTTTCCGTTTGATGGCTTTGAGGCGCGCTTCGATTTCGCCTTCAACCTGGGCTAGCGGGCGTGGCGTGCCTTTCGGACGTATTTCCTCTACATGCCAGAGCGTATAATAACCGTCCTTATTCTGAATCGGCCCGATAATTTCATCCGTAGCATTTTTTGCAAAAAGATATTTCGCAATCTTTTCTTCGAATTTATCCCGCGGCAGAAACTCCGTCGCACCGATGATATCGCTGTCGGAGGCGGCCTGCGTCACCATATCGACAAAATCTTTCACGCGAATGCGAGCCATCCGGATAAGCTGCTGTTCAAGATTTTTGGCTTTTTGTTTTTCGCGCGTAAAAAAATATTCCGTCTTCACCTGGTCTTCAGGAATTTCAAATTCCTTGCTGTGCTGCTGATAAAATTCTTCGATTTCCTGTTTCGTTACCTGGATCGATTTATCCAGTTCACCTTCGACGTACGTCTGCACCAACAGCTCTTTTTGAATTAATGCGATTTGATGCTGATAACGCGGATCTTTATCGGCGCCGGCAAGCCTCGCTTTCTGATACAGGGTCTCGGTTTGAATCCATTGCTGGATATATAAATCGCGCGCATTGGTCTGGCCTCGGACGTCATTGCGCAAGGCGCTGTCGACCATCGCTTCGGTAAGAACCGATTCACCGATTTTTACAATGTAATCAGGCTTGGCCTCGCTGCAAGCGCAGGCCATAACGGCGGTTATCACGATCCATTTCATTTCAAATGACCTTCGTAAACCGTCACGGGATATTTCAGTTTGAGTTCATGCAGAAATTTTTCCAACATTTTCTTTTGACGTACATCCCGGCAGGCGTGCTCGACCTGATTTTTGACCGCATCGAACGGCGAAATTTTCTTTTCATTTTTTTCCATCAATCTGATCATGGAATAGCCGCCGTCTTTTCGCTGAAAAATCTTGCTGACTTCGCCCGGCTTCAGGCTCAGCGCTTTCTTCACAAGCTCGTCATTCTGAGTATCGGGATAATTAGCCGGCTCTTTGATGGTAATGATCCGGTCTTTCTTTTTACCGTTGACTTGTTCGGCCGCTTTGACCATATCGACTTTGTCATCAACCAATTGCGCCACGGAATCCAGCGCATCAAAATGAGCGGAATAAACTTCAAGTATTTTCATCGAACCTGGTACGGAAAATTGTTCCCGATTATCCTCATAGTATCGGCGCAATTCGTCGACCGGTATGATGCCGGTATAAACTAATTTACCGCTTTTCAGAATACCTGCGGCGAATTGCCTCGACCATTCGCGTATTTTAAAATTGAATTCATCGGATTCTGTATAACCTTCTTTACGAAGCGCGTCTTTTAAAAGCTCGTCTTTGACCATTTGTTTCACGCGCTCGGCAATGATGTTGCGATTTAGATTTCTCCATGCCGCATCGGCGCCGTACGAATTGATTAATTGCAGCGCCGTGATGCTGCGGCCATTGCCGAAGCCGGCGAGAATTTTATCCCCGGTTATTTTGTCGCGCATGGATGACGTGTTATCGTTCTCGCCTATCATCGCCACAAAACTGTCAATCTGAGCATCATAAAGCGTTACGCGGTTGAGCGACTGGAGCGAATCCAGAAACGCGTTGTAACGATTCATGAGTAAATAATTATCCGAAAGTCCCAGTTTTTCTCTCAACTCGAAAATTATTTCTTTTCGCGACAATTTTTTATGCTCCTGCGCCGGCTTAAAATCGCCGCTTAATTTGGCAATGACGAACGCACCGGGAATTTCAATAGGCTGGGTGATGGCGTTAGGCAGGCTGCTGGAAATCGTTTGTTCGTACATAAACGGCAATTTACCGATCGTCATTTTCTGGACGCGAATATTGCCTTTACCGGTTTTATTATCTTTGTTATCCGAATAGGCCTCTATCAGTGAATTTAAGTTTCCTATCGTCGCTATGGCATAAATGGAATCTGCCAGAGTTTTAGCCGCTGCTTTCGATCGTTGAATTTTAGAATCCTTACCGGTGTTATAACCGATAACAAGATGCTGAACGTCAATCGATTTATTCAAATGACGTTCGAAAATTGAAATGGATCGATCGTTGATAAAGTGACCGTAAATGTATTTTTCCAAAGCGGCCTGCCGGACAATATTTTCTTTCGCTCGGTTGAATTCCGATTGAAATACGGAATCTTGAATCAGGTTCATCTCGAGTGCGCCGATAAAAAGCAACTGGTTGTCGGTCAATTTCATAAGCAGATTTTTTTGATCCTGGCGTGACACGGTTTTGGTTTCATCGCCGTAGGAAAATTTTAACGCTTCCTTCAATTCAGCCACGTTGATCGAGTCTTTGTTGCCGATTTTCACGAGGACTTGATCGTTGTTTTGTTTACAGCCGGTAATCCAAACCAATGCGAGCATGCAAACCATTGTGTGCATGAAAAGCATCATATTTTAACTCCTGTTATTTGAAATGTCCGTTTCCGATTTTCCTTCGCTGATCGATATCACGATGCTGATCAGAATGATCATGCCGATCACGCCAAAGGTAATCCACTTGGGCATAATGAAATCGAAATATTCGGCAAAAAGTTTAGCGCCGATAAAAAAGACAATTACGTAAGCGCCGTCGACCAATTTCGGAAATTTTTTGATGATTTGTAAAAAAACGCCTGCAACCATGCGCATCGTGATGATCCCGATAATACCGCCGGTAATCACTACCCATTTCTTATTCGACAACGCTACAGCGGCCAGGATGGAATCAGCCGAGAAAACGATATCGGTCAATTCGACGGCGATGACCGTACTCCAGAATGCCGAAAGGCCGAAAAATTTTTTAGGGGTTGGTCGCCGTTCTTGATCAGGATGTTTTCTGAAAAAATGATCGGCCGCAAGATAAATCAAATATAATCCGCCGATGATTTTGACGATAGGAAAGTGCAGCAGATAAACGGCCAGCATCACGGCAATGATGCGGAAAACAAACGCGCCGATGATGCCGTATTTCAATGCTTTTTTTTGCTGGTCCGGCGGCAGCGGCATGACCAGTACTGCCAGAACGATGGCATTGTCCGCGCTTAGCAGGCCTTCCAAAAGTATCAGCAATGCAATCGTGATCAGGTCGCTCGATTCAAAATGCACACAACCTCGTCAGTATCATTCAAAAAACGGGCATCAATATACCGGTTCAAGCCTCATTTTTCAAGTAAAAACGGGGATTTCCTTTGACTCACGGGAGCGTTTTTTGTAATTTGCCCGTCGTATGCCATTCATTTTAATTTTATTTTTAATCGCCGCCTGCTTTGGCTCATCGGGATTTTCCCAGGAAAAGTTTTCCTCATCCATCATTATCAAATTCAAATCGGACGCCATTCCTGAATCTTTTCGACCGATGATGAATTCCAATCAGCCGTTGTCCAAAAAAACACCGTCAACCCTAAAAAAATTCGCCGGAACTTCCCGGCAATCCGCGTTAAAAAAATCGGCCGTCCGGGATCGTTTTAAAAATATTTACGTCATGGATTTTTTTGATTCGAAGGATCTTGCCGGTGCGTTAGAACGTTATCAAAACGATCCGGATGTCGATTATGCCGCCGTCAATCACGTTTTTAAAATAGATGCCGTAAAGCCCAACGACATGCACGTTGACAGTCTGTACTGGATTATGCTCGTGAGAGCGCTTGATGCGTGGAATTTACAAAAAGGCACGCGTGATATTTTGATAAGCATCATCGATTCGGGCATCGATTATCTGCATCCGGATTTGTCCAATCAGATATGGCAAAATCCCGGTGAAATAGGAACGGATGATTCAGGCCATGACCGGCGGACGAACGGTGTGGATGATGACGGCAATGGATACATTGACGACTGGCGCGGGTGGGATTTTGTCGATGCGCCCGGATTTGACGACAACGGGGACTTTCTGGATCCCGACAATGATCCGCTTGATGATAACGGACACGGAACGGCGGTCGCCGGCATCATCGGTGCGGAAGGCCATAATCATACGGGCGTCATCGGCCTGGCTTACGGATGTGCCATCATGCCGCTGCGCGCGGGATCGGCTTCAGGATTTTTACAGGAAGACGACGTGGCGCAAGCGATCATCTATGCCGTCGACAACGGCGCGCGCGTCATCAATATGAGTTTCGGCGATAAAGAATTTTCTCCGCTCCTGCGCGACGCGATTCGATACGCCTACGAACACAACGTCGTTATGGTTGCATCCGCCGGCAACGATGCTTCGCCTGCCTATCATTATCCTTCAGGATTCGACGAAACGATTTCCGTCAGCGCGACCGGCCCGGACGATTTTTTTGCAACGTTTTCAAATTACGGCGTATCGATCAATGTGGCCGCGCCCGGCGTGAACGTTTATTCTACGGTTCGCGGTGGCGGGTATAATTATTTTTCAGGCACATCCGCCAGTGCGCCGCTAGTGTCGGCGCTCGCTGCGCTGGTTATTTCGCATCATCCGGAATTTAGCGCCGAAGAAATCAAATCGATTATCGAAACATCCGCGGACGATATCGGCGAAAACGGCTGGGATCAATATTACGGCGCCGGACGGATTAACGCTTTTCGAGCGCTTCAGGTCGCTTATGCTTCCATTGCCCGGATTAATTTTCCTGCAACCGATCAAGGCGTTTCTTCCGATACGCTCGATATTCTCGGGACGGCTTCCGGCGCGTTTCTCAAACAGTATTCGGTTTATTACGGCGCCGGCTCGAATCCATCCGAATGGATCTTGCTGCGGACCGTTGAAAACCGCCAAGTGGTCAACGCGCGCCTCGCTTCGTTGAATTTACAATCATTGGCTGACGGGCCTTACAGTCTGCGGCTCATGATAGCCAATAAAGACGGCAGCGTCGTTGAAGACCGTTCCCGTTTTTTTATCGATCGATCGGCGCCGGCGATTTCCGGAATTAAAATTCAAAAAATGATTTTCGGAAACGGCCATGGCTATTTGATTGAATTTCAGACCGACGATCCGTGCGCTTCGACGGTCTGGTACCGCGCACACAACAGTTCTGAACCATTCAAACCGATTCCCGTCAGCGCGCTGTCGACGAAACATATCGTTTTCATTCCCGACGAGGAATTGCACGGGCATT
>JABWBZ010000364.1 GCA_013359335.1 bacterium | reverse complement strand
CCGGTGATGCCGTTCTCGGTGCCCGCGACCTTGAAGTCCATGTCGCCGAGGTGGTCCTCGTCGCCGAGGATGTCGGTCAGCACCGCGAACTTGTTGCCTTCCTTGATCAGGCCCATCGCCACGCCGGCGACGTGCGCCTTCATCGGCACGCCGGCGTCCATCAGCGCCAGGCAGCCGCCGCACACGGACGCCATCGAACTCGATCCGTTGGATTCGAGAATATCGCTTACGACGCGAATGGTGTACGGAAAATCCGCTTCACTTGGTAAAACCGCTTTCAACGCGCGTTCCGCCAGGTTGCCGTGACCGATTTCGCGTCGGCCAGGTCCTCGCGACATCTTTGCCTCGCCGACCGAGTAGCCCGGGAAATTATAATGCAGCATAAACCGTTTCGAAGATTCCCCGTCAACGCCATCGATAAATTGCTCGTCAATTTTTGTTCCAAGCGTCGCCGACACCAACGATTGAGTCTGACCGCGAGTAAAAAGGGCCGAGCCATGCACGCGCGGCAATAACGTGATATCACACGTAATTGGACGAATATCGACCGTGCTACGTTCATCTAACCGGCGTTTCTCTTCCAAAATCATTCGGCGCATATCGGCATATTGCAGATCATCGATGATTTTTGGAACAAATGCTTCAACTTCCGGATTCGTTTCTTTGAACTGCTCAACCAATGAATTCTTCAGTTCTTTCAATTTGCCGTTTCGTTCGGTTTTGTCGATGATACGATCGGCTGAAGCTACGACGGGTTTTGCAATCTCAATGATTTTATTCATGAGTTCTTTGTCCAACGCCGGCACTTCAAACGTTCGTTTAGGTTTATTAACTTCAGCGGCCAATTGTTCCTGCAACGCGACTATTTGCTTGATGACAGAATGGGCGTGTTGAATTGCATTGAGCATGTCGTCTTCGGAAATTTCCTGCGACTCGCCTTCCACCATGGCGATGGAATCCTTCGTTCCTGAAACAACGATATCCATATCGCTGGTCTCCAATTCTTTGAACGTCGGATTGATGATGAATTGACCATCGATACGGCCGACGCGGACGGAAGCAATCGGACCAAAAAACGGAATGTCGCTCACGGCCAAAGCCGCTGAAGCGCCAATACCGCCCAGCACGTCAGCGTTATTTTCCTGATCGCTGGAAATAACTTGTACATTGACGATCGTATCAAAAATGTATCCTTCAGGAAATAACGGACGGATTGGCCGGTCGATCAACCGGCTGCTGAGAATTTCTTTTTCACTCGGACGGCCCTCACGTTTAAAAAAACCGCCGGGTATTTTGCCTGCCGCAAAAGCGCTCTCACGATAATCAACGGAAAGCGGGAAAAAATCCGCGCCTTCTTTCGGTTCTTTACTTGAAACCACCGTAGCCAGCACCATTGTATCGGCATACCGCACGATCACCGCCCCATCCGCCTGTTTCGCGACACGGCCGGTTTCGATGCTCAGCACTTTTCCGCCGATTTCCATTTCTTTTTTGAAAATCATTCAAACTCCTACACTTTACTCTCGCAAAGATTTTTTATTATAAAACGACAAAAGTTAAACATCACAGTTTAACTTTTGTTTTGGTGATTATTTTCTGATGCCAAGTTCGTTGATCAACGAGCGATATTTTTCAATATCTTTCTTCGTTAAATACGTCAGCAGCCTCTTGCGCTGCCCGACGAGTTTCAACAGCGATCGCCGCGAACTGTGGTCGTTCGAATGGGTCTGCAGATGTTTGGTCAATTCATTGATATGCGTGGTAAGCAATGCAATCTGAACCTCCGTAGCCCCGGTATTGTTGGCAGAGCCGCCGTATTTCTTGATTTGCTCAACTTTCATTTCTTTTGTCACGGCCATGATTACGTACTTCTCCTTTTTATTAATAATCGGCAAATATATAAAAAATAACTGTATGAATCAAATGAAATCTTATTAAATCAAATTTTTGTAAACCCTTGTTTTATCGCAACATCGATATCTGATCGAATAGCGGAGATCAACTCGTCAGGAGAAGCAAATTTTTTCTCATCCCGGATACGGCTGATAAACTCCAATTGAATTCCCTGACCGTAGATATCTTTGGAAAAATTTAAAATATGTGTTTCAATCGTAACCGTTAGGCCGTCATAGGTCGGGCGAGTCCCAATGTTGGTCACAGCGGGATATTTTTTGCCTTCAAGGTTCAGCCATGTTGCGTAAACACCGTTACGCGGGATCAATTTTTTCGGATGATCAAGGGTTAAATTTGCCGTTGGAATGCCGATCGTTCGGCCACGGCCATCGCCGCGGATTATATTTCCCGATACGGAATACCGTCGCCCTAGCAATTCTGCTACTTGACTCACATCGCCTTCCGACAAAAATTTTCGGATCGTAGTGCTATTGACGATAATATCCGACTGTGAGTACGCTTCAACTCTGTCCACGATAAAATCGAGCGTTTTGGATAATTCCAAAAGCGTTTGATAATTACCGCTTCGATTTTTTCCAAAAGCATGATCGTGTCCGATGACGCAATACTTCATCCCGATAGCATCGATTAAAATTTCTCTGACAAATTCTTCACCGGTTTTCGATGCCAGTTGCGCATCAAATTTTGCGACAAAAAGCACGTCGATGCCCAACGATTCAAAAATTGCCGTCTTC
>JABWBZ010000363.1 GCA_013359335.1 bacterium | reverse complement strand
AAAGTATTCATTCATTTCACAACAAGCAGGAGACTAACTATGCCAGCTATTGTAGAGATACAGAATCTTTCTAAATCGTACCAACGGGACAGCATGAGCATTCCCGTTCTTGAGAACATCAACCTGAATATTCCGGAAGGCGAATTTCTTGCGCTCATGGGTCCGTCGGGTTCCGGCAAATCGACGCTTTTGAACATGATCGCCGGCATTGACCGTCCGACATCCGGACAAGTGGTTGTCGCCGGAACAAATCTCGCGGCGCTCAACGAATCCGGCCTTGCCAAATGGCGTTCGAATCACGTCGGATTTATCTTTCAATTTTATAATCTCATGCCGGTGCTCACGGCCTTTGAAAACGTCGAACTGCCTCTGCACTTGACGAATCTTTCCAAAAAAGAACGCGACGCGCACGTGCGAAAAGTTTTAGAAATCGTCGGACTGAGCGACCGGCTTCATCATTATCCCAATCAACTTTCCGGCGGCCAGCAGCAGCGCGTGGCGATTGCCCGCGCCATCGTCACCGATCCAACGCTGATCGTAGCGGACGAACCCACGGGCGATCTCGACCGTAAATCAGCGGAAGAAATCATGATCCTGTTGTCTCGCTTGAATCAGGAATTGAAAAAAACGATTGTCATGGTCACGCACGATCCGCATGCCGCCGAGAAAGCGCACACCAAACGTCAATTGGACAAAGGAAGCCTGAATTAATTGAAAATTGAAAATTGACAATTAAAAATTGCAGTTGTAAGAATGTCTGAAAAGAAAAATATCATCAGAGAAAAGAGCTACTCTTTTGCTCTGCGAGTGATCAAGTTATATCAACATTTATCCAAGGATAAAAAAGAATTCGTCCTTTCAAAACAAATTCTGCGAAGCGGAACGGCCATTGGCGCGATGGTCGAAGAAGCGCTTCAGGCTGAATCCAAAGCCGATTTCTTGCACAAAATTTCAATGGCCAATAAGGAAGCTAATGAAACTTTCTATTGGCTTCGGCTATTAAAAGATTCAGGTTTCATAATTTCGAATGCCGCAAATTCGATTATTCATGATAGCAATGAAATTCGAAAAATACTTTCCAGTATTGTTTTCTCAACAAAGCGGACATTGAAAAAATAATTTTCAATTATCAATTTTCAATTAAAAAAATAAAACAAATAAGGACAAACTCATGATTCTAAAGCTTATGATAAAAAACGCGTTGCGGCACAAATTGCGAACGTCGTTGACGGTTTTGGGAATTGGTATTGCTGTCGGCGCCTTTGGATTGCTGCGTACGGTGATCACGTCGTGGTACGCGAGCGTTGAAGTCGCAGCCGCCGATCGGTTGATCACGCGCCAAGCCGTGTCATTCATTTTTCCATTGCCATACGCCTATCGCGATAAAATTGAAAAAATCCCGGGTGTCGAAAAAGTAACATACCTCAATTGGTTCCAAGGCGTATACATCGACAAAGATCAATTTTTTCCCCGCATGGCCGCCGATGTCAATACGCTCTTCGATGTTTATCCGGAATTCATTGTCTCGAAAGAAGAACTGGAAGCATTCAAAAGAGAACGGAATGCCTGCGTTCTTGGTCAGGATATTGCCGATAAATACGGATTAAAAGTTGGCGACATCATGAATATCGAAGGCGATATTTATCCCGGGCAATGGCAATTCGTGGTTCGGGCAATATACAAGCCGCGGACGCCGACCGTTGACGGCACCCAGATGTTTTTTCATTGGGAATATCTGGACGAGCGTATGAAACAAGATTCGCCGGTACGCGCCGGGTGGGTCGGATGGTACGCTGTTAAAATTAAAAACCCCGACGATGCCGCCATGATTTCAGAGCAGATCGACGCTCTGTTCGCCAATTCGTCATCGGAAACCAAAACGGAAACCGAAAAGGCTTTCCAAAACAGTTTTCTTAAAGCCTACAGCGCCATTATAACGGCAATCAATATCATGGCCGTTTTGATCATTGGCGTGATTTTGCTCGTACTGGCCAATACCATGATCATGTCGGCGCGTGAACGCAGTTCGGAATATGCGGTCATGAAAACGCTCGGATTTACCGGCAAACATTTGTTCGGACTTGTAACCGGTGAATCCGTTCTGATCGGATTGATCGGCGGGATGGCCGGTTATTTCATCACCGTCTTTTTTGTCAACGGATTTTCAATGGTCGTTCCGAAAAACTATTTTCCCGTATTTGTTCTTGAAGACATTACCATGGTTCAGGAATTTGTTTTCGCAATCATTGTCGGATTGATCGCCGGAATCATTCCGGTATATCACACGATCAAAACATCAATCATTGACGGCTTCCGTCACATTGGATAAGGAATACGATTATGCAATCAATTATTAAATTTCTTCTGCCGGCTGTTCCGTTCCAATACATGCTCGGCAGTTTCAAACGCCGCCGCCTGACCATGATCATTACCATGGGCGGTTTTGCGCTGGTCATTTTTGTTTACACCGCCGTATTGATGATGTCCTATGGCGTTGAAAAGACGTTAGCCACCGGCGGATCGGAACAAAACGTCGTCGTCGCACGGAAATCCTCCCAAGGTGAAATCTCCAGCATCATCGACGGCGACGCGGTCAATGTCATCCTGACGCTGCCGCAAATCGCCAAAGACGACAACGGCCGCACGTTGGC
>JABWBZ010000067.1 GCA_013359335.1 bacterium | reverse complement strand
TGCTCAACTTCCTCACGCCGCACGGCAAGTGGCACATCCACTCGACCTACGGCGACAACCAGCGCATGACGACGCTGTCGCGGGGGCTCGAGCCGTTCTGGATGAACGACCACGACGCTGCTTCGATCGGGATCGTGGATAACGACTGGGTGGAGGTGCACAACGATCACGGCGTGGTGGTGACACGAGCTGCGGTCAGTGCGCGCATCCCGTGCGGCATCTGCATCCAATATCACTCGCCTGAGCGGACCTACTCGGTGCCCAAATCGCCGCTGCGCGGATACCGCCGCGCCGGAGGGCACAACAGCCTGACCCGCGTGCGGCTGAAGCCCAACCTGATGATGGGCGGGTACGGGCAGTTCACATTTCATTTGAATTATTGGGGCCCGACCGGGGTCAACCGCGACACGCACGTGCTGGTTCGCAAGCTGCCCGATCTGCGCTGGTAAGGAAAGGAAAACGAAATGGACGTTCGCGCGCAAATGTCGATGGTATTCCACAGCCCCGTCCCGAAATCGCGGAAAGCCTGATCCAATTTTTTATTCTCATCTTGATCTTCGGTGAGTACGATCAGATTGTAATGCCGCGCGCTCATTTGTTGGATGGTGAAGCCGGTCGCCGCCGCATAAACGGGCAGCCAGTTTTTTGGCCCTTTTAACCGTGTCTGAAAAATTTGTTGATCGCTCGAAGCATAGATCAAAACGTCGCGGAGCATCGGATCGTATTCGACGTTGACGTCAATCGGCCGTACGACATTGAATATTCCGCCGTAATTCATATTCACCCACGTACGGCCGTCGTCTACGCTGTACATTACCGTGCCGTTCGGCGCGTCGCTTTTTCCAACGGCTACCACTATGACGCTGGAATCTTCGTCGGAAAGTTCGTCATAATAATTGATGCTCTGTCCGTCGAATACGGAGTCGAACGCCAAGGGAAAACTCACGCTGTCCCACAGCGACGATGTAATGCCATTGGACGATTGCCAGACGTATCCATCATTGGTAATCCAGTAAAAATCGCCGCTGACTTCGGAACGGAAACCGGTGGCGACGTCGCGGCCGAATCCGATTCCGAAGCTGTTGAAGTCGAATCCGCCGTTTTTACTCACCAGCAGTTCGTACGTGCTGGATTCCGCGACGATGTCCTCGCCGCGGACGTAATGGATTTTGTTAATAGGCGTTGCCGTCAAACCGTAATTAATATCGGTAAAGGCCAGCACGCCCGCCGTGGTCAAAGTAATTTTAGAAACGCCCGTTTCACCGACTGCACGCCCGTAAAATTTCGCCGTGTCATTGGGGGCTCGCGTCAAGGTCGTTGTCCATGTTTCGCCGGCGGATTTATTGAGAATGATCCAATTATTGCCGCCGTTGTTGGTTTTTAAAATACCGAACGGCGTACCGACGATAAATTCCATCGCACTGCCTTTGCGGGGTACCCAATTGTATTGCGAAAGATTGGCAAAGCCGTTGAGCAGCGGTTTATTGATCAGAAACGGAATTGACCACGAACCGCCGGCATTTATGCTGCGAATAATTTTGGTGCTGTCATTGCTTCCGATCAACGCCATTACGGGCGAATTCGTTGTAGCGTTGACATATAATTTCGTTACTTTCCAATTGAGCGGAAGTTGATACACCTGGTTGAAATTCGTGCCGTTGTTGGTGTAAGCGATCGTTGCACGCCCGCTTTCGAATTGCAGCCCGACATAATAATTCGACTGCGGATCTTGCGGATCGAAAGCGAAGGCCGTAACCACCGCCGTATCCACCGGTTCGTAAATGGCCGACCAACTTTGGCCGCCGTTGACGCTGCGAAAAATACCTTCATCGCTCACGGCGTAAATTTGCGAGGAATTCAAAGGATGTACATACATATCGAAGACGCCTTCGATATCGTCGTTGGCTGCCGCCGTCCAGGATAAACCGCCGTTGGCGGAATAATAAATCGTTTCGCCGTTGGACGCGTACATACGGTTGCCGTCGGAAGAATCGATAACGAGTTTGATGACGACGTTCGGAATTTTACTCAAGAACGACCACGTCTGGCCGTCGTCATTGGAGCGGTAAAATTCTCCCGACCCGGTACCGACGATCAACCGGCCGGGCGTTGTCAGGTCAGCCGCCATGGCGTCCATCAATCCGCCGTTAGGTCCGAGATTGTGCCAGCCGGTTTGCCCGGACGCCGCCGAAACAAGAACGGTCCATACAACCAGAGAAAAAACAGTTCTCGCTGGAAAAAACATACTTCCTCCTCAGAGTAATAATGTGGTATTTGGGTCTATAAAGATTATGCCGATTTATCAGCAATGGTTCTGTCGCGGTGGCCTAATGTATGACAGAGAACGCCACGTTGTCAATATTTGTTTAATGCCGCAACTTTCTCTTGAAAAATCTGTACGCGCGACGTACAATAATTAATCATCTTTTTTAAGATAAACCTAAAAACATATTACTCTGATGGCTGCACATAAATTATTCAACAGCATTTCCGATTTTTTTCGTTCGATCAATTTAAAAATCGATCAATCGTTCGACTGTACCATTCATTCGCTGGACAAATTGCACGGCGAACCGCCGATGTCGTCGCCGCTATTCCGCACAAATTATTATACATTTCTTGTGATCGCGTCCGGCAAAGGACATTATACGATCGACCAGCACTGGTTTCCGCTCAAGCCTTTTTCATTTTATTTTACCATTCCGGGACATCTGAAATCTTTTACCATCGAAGAAAATGTTACCGGTTTTATGATTACATTTTCCGAAGATTTTTTGAAAGCCAATTATCCGGGCAAACTGGAAATCGATTTTCCTTTTCTGTTCGACGAAACTGTCCCCGTCATGTATTTGCCCAAAAATTTATTTAACCGGATTCACGAACTGTGTTCGATCATGGCCAAAGAATACGGCGGCGATTCGCCTTTTAAACAACGTATCGTGGCCAATCATCTGGTCGCTTTGTTATTCAAAACCAAAGAATTGCTTTTAACTCATCAGGCGAAAATTGAGCCCGAAAACCGGCCGGCGGAAATCACGAAACTGTTTAAAGCCGCGTTGAATAAAAACTTTTTTCAATTGCTGCGCGGCGGCGAAAACCGTTTGTGGAATGTTCAGGATTACGCGGATGCATTGCACGTACATCCCAATTATCTTAGCTCCATCGTTAAAGCTGAAACCGGAAAAACCGTTAAACAATGGATTCACGAAAAATTGACGGCAGAAGCCAAAGCGCTGCTGAAAAATACACGCCTGACTGTTACCGAAATCGCTCACCAACTTTCCTTCGACGATGTATCGAATTTCAATCGTTTTTTCAAAAGCCAAACCGGAAAAACGCCTCATGCCTTCCGCCAATCTTGAAAAATGACCACTCTTCCTTCATTTCCGACCTTTGTTTTTCATCGCTCCCGGTGTATGTTGAAAATGAAACGAAATTCATTTTATCAACGAAAAGGTTATACATGGGAGAAACAATTAAATTAACGCTGCAAAACGGACAGCCTGTATCGCCGTTCGGCCTGGGACTTATGGGGATGTCGGATTTTTACGGTTCAAAGGCAACACGAGACGATCGCGAAAGCATAGCGACGATTGAAATGGCGATGGAGCGCGGCATTACGTTTTTTAATGCAGGTGATTTTTACGGGATGGGTCATAATGAGTCGTTGCTGGCGCAGGCCGTTAAAAATAAAAGAGACCGGGCATTTATCAGCGTTAAATTTGGCGTTCTGCGCGGTCCTAACGGCGAATTTCTCGGGCTCGATACGCGCCCTGCAGCGATTAAAAATTTTATCAGTTATTCTCTCCAACGCCTTGGGACGGACTATATCGATTTGTATCAACCGGGGCGTATTGATCCGTCGCTGCCCATCGAAGAAACAATCGGGGCAATGGCGGATTTGGTGAAACAAGGAGTAATCCGGCACATTGGCCTTTCAGAAGCATCGGCGGAACAAATTCGTCAAGCGCACGCGGTACATCCGATCGGTGCCGTTGAAGTTGAATATTCTTTGGCGACCAGAATTGCCGAAGAAAAAATCTTGCCGGTGACACGGGAACTTGGCATGTCGCTGGTTGCTTACGGGGCGCTTAGCCGAGGGCTTTTATCGGGCGGGCTGACCGGAAAATTTGATCCGACGGATTTTCGCGCTTATTTGCCGAGGTTTTCAGGAAAAGAATTTGAAAGTAATCAAGCCACGGTCAAACAGTTAAATGAATTTGCACAAAAACGCGGATACACGCCGTCGCAAGTTGCGATTGCATGGGTCGCGCATCAAGGTAAGGATATCGTCACGTTGATCGGCACTTCGAAACGAAACCGGCTTGAGGAAAATTTAAAAGCAAGCGCCATCCAATTCAGCAGCGACGAATTGCGTCAACTCGACGCCATGTTTAAGCCGGGCGCGATTGCGGGCGAACGTTATCCGGTTCAGCAGATGGGCATCGTAGTGCATTGATGCTTCGAAAAAATCGGCGCGCTTGAAAATCATTAGGGATATTCCGAAATTTTTCCTGAGGAGGTGGTCGTATGGCTCGTCCTGCTTCTTTAGTCGCTTCAGTCGTTCTGCTCCTGATTGCGGTCGGACATCTTTTGAGGATCGTTTTACAAGTTCACATTTCCGCCGAAGGTATTCCGGTGCCCATGTGGCCCAGCGTCGTCGCCGTGGTCGTTTTCGGTTTATTGAGTCTGTGGCTATTTAGAGAGCGTGTGAGTTGAATTTTTTTTCTGTCAGTTCGAGTAAAATCGAGAACTGACTAACGGATTCATCAAATCCTTCTCGACCCTTCGACTTCGCTCAGGGCTCGAAATAACATCGTCATTTTACTTTTCCGTTATTTCTATCGGCAGGATGTTTTTTTCTACGGCGTCAAAAAGCGAATCGAGTTCCGAGTGGATTTCAATCGTCTTTTCAAGAACGGTGATAATGAGGCAGTAATGGCGGATGTCGTCGGAACTGAGCGTACGGCCTTTACGGTCTTTCAGCCATTTTTCCGGTACCTGATATCCGCCGATGTGATAATCCCAAACTTCGTGCGCGACGCCCGAAAAATACTGATCGTCATTAAAATACACGCGTTTTGTGTTTTTTTCGTAGCGGACTTTTTCAATTTTGAAATCGCCTTTCCCTTCACACTTGGCAATAGGTGAATTCAGCTTCTTCAATCTCATTAGATGTAAATTTGTCAGCGCTTCACCGTATTCCGCTAATTCTTTAAATACCTGTTTATCCGTTGTAAATGGCACACGCGGAAAATCGGTCTTAAGAAACTCCGCATATTTTTTACGGTACTTCGGCGCATACAAAATCGCGTAGATGTAATAGAAAATATTTTCCGGCGAAGCGAATTTCCCGTGAACATCAGTAACGGCGTCCCACACGGGATCCGCAATGTTTGCCTTCCTGCCATTCACATAATATTTTGGCGGCGGTTCCATCACCATACTGAATTGATAATTGGTTTTCGATGTCCCGCCGGAAATGCCGCCGACATGTTTGGGTTCTTCGTAGAGATAGAGAGGAAAATTAACGTTGCCTCCGCGATAAAACAAATTGAAGTCTTCTATTATGTCCGAACAAAAAACCACACTCCAATCGTGATCAAGCCCAACAACCTGTCCTGCTCTACCAACACATAATGAGATATTATCCTGCATCATGTGTTGCATAATATCGAAAAGCGGTCTTTCAATTACATCTCGTGAATAGTAAATGTATCTTCTATCGAATGGACGATAGAGAATGCGTTGAATTTTTTCCTTCCACTCACCATCTTCTGAGC
Organism: bacterium; assembly: GCA_013359335.1. Lineage (GTDB taxonomy): Bacteria > CLD3 > CLD3 > SB21 > SB21 > JABWBZ01. The sequence goes on along the minus strand of JABWBZ010000067.1, from coordinate 8,498 downwards.
ATCTCTTTCTAAACTTCTTCAGCTTAAATGTTGTCGTATCCTTTAAATCAAAAGAGGTTTTGATAACAGTATCTGAAATTTCAAGATTTCTAAATTGTCTTATCCGTTGTTCAAGCGTGTTTGCCGATTCATCAATTGCGAAATGATCTCTTGCCGTCACTATGCCAACTGAATTTCTTAAAAAGATAGAATTTAAATGAATAAAAGAATCGTATTTCTTTTTTAATTTTTCATTTTTCGGTACAAAGAAGTAAAAAGGCGAATTGGGTTTTAGCAGATTCCATTCTGTTTTATCACGCTCTTTCTTTTCAAGAAAACTGTACTTCTCGTCGCGCTCGCCCCAGAGTTCCGAGTGATAAATTTTTGTTTCCGATTTCCGGTTATCTTTCTTGATCATAATCACGATGGCGACGCCTTGCTGGATATCGAAAACATTGACATCCTTGGAGCCTTCCGGCGTTTTTTCTTTTTTCAGCGAATTGCCATGCAAATCGAGAATATATATTTCATCGAAGGAATTCATCAGCGATTGACGCATGCCGCGGAATGTCGGATTGTCGAGATAACTGTGATTGGTGATCATTCCGACGACGCCTTTACCGCATTGATCGATTTTCCACTGCGCAAAGCGGATAAATTTTACATAATCGTCTTGTAGCCAATGTTTTCGTTCACCAAACCACTTGCCATCGATAATCTTATAGCTTTCAATCAATTCTCCGATCCATGTTTTCTGCTTTTTTTCAAGAGTTTTGGTTGCTTTCTTGCGTGTTGGTAGTAATTCATAAAACATTCGGCCGTTTTTGCTTCCTGTCTTAATATTATAATTTATTATATAATCTTGGCCTTTTTCAATCTTAACAGGCTTTTCACTTGCATTGGCCGAAATTCCAGAATACGGCGGATTGCCGATGATGACAAGTATCGGCTGATCCTTTTTTACTTTCCCTGCAAGATGAGATTCTTCGGAAAGCGACGCCATGCCCGGAAGAGATGTTTTATAAAGCTCTTCCATCTCGAGCGTATTGGTCAGATAAAACTGGAAACGTTCGTCGCCGGTGAGTTTGTGACCGAGTTCTTCGAGCAGGTAACCCATTTTGAGGTGGCCGGCGGCGTACGGCGCCATCATGAGCTCGAAAGCGTAAAAATGTTTGAGCACGTGATCTTCGATGAATTTGCCTTTGCCGGCGTCGCCGTATTTTCCGGTAAATTCGTCTACGGCGAGTTTGGCCGCTTCGGCAAGAAACGTCAGCGTGCCACCCGCCGGATCGAGTACGGTCACGGACGATGACGCGAGTCCGTCGGGATGATCGAATTCGTCTTTGAGGATTTTGTGCACCGAACGCACGATGTACGAGACGACCGGTTCAGGCGTGTAATACACGCCACGGCGCTCGCGTTCGACCGGATTATATTCAGCCAGAAACGTTTCATAAAAATGAAAAATCGGATCCGAGCCTTTATGTTTACCGAAATATTCATGAAGAATTTTTCGGACGTCGGCTGCGGCGAGAATTTCGGCAATGTCATCGACGATGAAAGCGAGTTGCTGCGGAGGATCATAGGAAATAAAATGAAAAATATCGCGTAAGATACCAATGGTTTTCGGAATGAGTTCGTACGCACCTCGGCGGCTGAATCCGTTTTCCGACCGGGTGCGCGCGGCGAAAAGGCCGTACGTGATCGTCTGAGCGTACAGATCGGCGAATTCGTCCGGCTTTAAATTAGCGATCAAGTGTTTGCTGAACGCTTCATAAAAGCCGAGAATTTTATTGGAGCCGGAGGCGGCTTCGCGCAATTCTTCTTTGATGACCTGATCGCGAAGAAATTTGGTACGAATCGCCAGTTCCCGCGCAAGGCTTTCGGCGGTAAACGTCGTCGGAATGGAAAATTCCAAAAATCGTTCGAATAACCGTGCGAGTTCGTCCGTTTTTTCCGCCGGAGGAACGGTTTTTAGTTTGGATACAATCATGGGCCGCGCCAATAAAACAGACTCGATCTTCTGGCCTTTGCGATAGAGCCGGAATTCATAAAAATTAGTCAGAATCAGGTTGGGAAATGTATCGAGATAACGTTCGAGTTGATCCGTTTCTTCAATATCGTCGAGATTGGCCTGAGGTGTTTTGGCTTCGATGTAACCGATTTGCGCAAGCGCGCCGTCCCACACGCGGAAGTCGGGATTACCCGCTTCGGTTTTTTTGGGAAGCGTCGTGACCTGCACTTTCGGTTTATCGAAATGTTTGGAAAGAGCCATCACAAGGTCTTCGAGCGCGGAGTAATACGATTCTTCGCGCGCGTCGCCGCGTTTGGTAATATCGAAAAGCGACTTCAGGTATGGATCAAACATGGGCCTTGGCAACGATGTTACGAGTTGAAAAAAACTGAAACTAAATTACGCTTTGAAATATACAATGGCAAGCGGGAAATCGCGATTATTGATTTGCAACGCACTTTGAAAGTACGTTGTAAACGGCTGAATGTCTACCCTGAGCTTGTTTCAGGGTATGATTCGGCGTGACAGTCACAGGAATAATAAAGTGTAGAGCGGAACGCCGTTCTTTGTGGGTTGAGAGTATGTCTACCCTGAACTTGTTTTAGGGTATAGTGATATGGGATTTTTTATCAGACGTCGAAATAAATTCGGCGTGACTGGTGCCGATCATTTTGAATTCGTCATCGCCTTAATCTCGTCATCCAATCCTGTCATCTGCCAACGAATAAGCGAAACGGGAATCTGCCCTGCATTAAAAAATTCATCTAAAAATTTCTTAAGTTTGAAATTTCCGCCGAGCTGCCGGCTACGGTCCATCGTCAGACGCTCGATCAGATATTTTCCGGAAACGTAACACGTGCCATAACCCGGCAGGCGTAAATAGAGTTGCTGTTCGGCGGCGATCAGTCCTTGTTCGCCGACCCATCCGTCCGGCGTCCATCTGCGTTGGAATTCTCTCGCTTCAGATAACGATATTTGATTGGCATGCGCGTACAGGGAAGCCAATCCCCGCGCGCACCGCTGCGCCAGCATGATCCAGACCAATTCGCGCGCTCTTGCGCTGCCGTCATACAATCCTGCGTGCATGAATAGTTCTTCAGCGCCTGTGGCAAATCCCTCCGAACGGCTTGCCCAGATATTAAAAGGTAAAGCGTCCTTGCGGATCGGGCTTGAATGGGGCTCTTCCTTCATACGAGCAAGATCGATCCAATGGATCGAGTGCGAATACAACACGTTCGGCTCGGCATGCATGATTTTCGAAAAGAAATTACGGCTGGCTTCCGGCTGGTACCCGCCGAGATGTTTCCGGAGCGCCGGTTCCATGTAATTTTTTACAGTAAAAATTTCTTCGTCTTTAAAAAATTTCATCATGGCTTTGATCGAACTGTCGGCGCGTTGGTCGTATTCATTCGGACTGGCGGCCGGAATGATTTCGGATAATTTCCGGTTGTGGTGGCGTTCGAGAGCCAGCATTGAATAAGCGCGATCCAGTTCGCGTTTAAGCAAAGTGACTTCTTCCTCCCAAGAAAGCGGCACGAGCAGCACGTGGCGGATAAACCATGTATAATTTTCTTTTCCGACGCCGGACGGGCCGGTTTTTTTCGGGGCTTCCTGATCGAGCCATTCGGCAAAACGCACCGTTGCTTCCCGTGCATTTTTCAGCGCGTCTTTGAATTCCTTTCCCGCGCCGGCAGTTTGTTTGGCGAGATCGTCCAGATCGATTAGCTGGCTGCGAACCGTTTGCGTGCCGGCGATCCACAAGTCACGCGCATTACCGGTCAGATTGGTGCGCGCTTGTTCAAGAAGCGGAGGAATGACTTTTAATTGACCGGCTAATTTTTTTTCATCGTCTTTCGATAATGGATAAGAATATTTCCAAACGTCGATAGCGGCATGACTGACCGGACCCTCATGTTCCGGCGTATCGCTTTGTTCTGCCCAAACAAGCGCGTAAAAAGCCGGATCGCGCGCCCACGGTTGCAGTACGCGAATGAAAAAATCGAGGCCGTTCATCTCGGCGCGAACAATTTCGAAATCGATTTTTTGTTCGAGAGACCAGCCGGTTGTGTCGAATTTCGACAATTCGGCTTGCAGTGTTTTCAATTGCTCGTGATTTTTTGACATCGTTACAGCCGTATAATCCGGAACGCCGGCGTTCGTATTCGTTTGTTCCAGCGCACGGAGCTTTTTAAATAGTACCAGTAAGTCATCGTAGGTATTGCCGGCGTGAACGTATGAAGCGTTTATGGCAATCAAAAAAATAAAACACCATTTAAATTTCATAATAAAACTCCTTGAATGGAAAACAACCGTTTTGAGATTTAAAAAAACTTAGCGTTCATGGCGATCACCGCTGTGGATTTGTAAATTCTAAAATCCTTTGAAATGTTCATCGTAATACAGTTTGTCAATTTTCACATTGATGAAATACGATTGCTGATCGGCTTTGAAGTCGTTGAAATCAATATCGCCGAGCATCATCGTTTGCGATGTTGCCGTCGGATAGATAAAGTCAAACTTATTTTTTTGGAGAGTTACTTTGGCCGGCATGTGGAAATCCGCAACATCGGCCGTCCATTTGTACGCCATCGAATTTTGATTGCCTTTTCGCCTCAAAGTGATTTCCAACGTTGGAACCGGTGTGCGGCGGAGATACTGATCGAAGATATAAGTCAAATCCATTTTAGATTGTTGATTCACGTAGGTGACGATGTCTTCAGTCGTGATGGTCTTGTATTGAAAAGTTGTCGCAATGCCGCGCACGATAACCCACCAGAGCGAATCATTATTAACCACATGCCGGAGCGTATTCAACATCAGCGCGCCTTTCGGATACATGTCGCCGGAGCCTTCTGAATTCACGCCGTACGTGCCGATAATGGCAGCATCCAATTTGACGTCCTGCTTTTTACCGTTGACGTAACGCTGGCCGGCGTCGTAGCCCCACATGCATTCTGCATACACCGCTTCGGCGTACGCGCCAAAACTTTCATGAATCCACATGTCGGCCAGGTCTTTCGACGTCACGCTGTTGCCCCACCATTCATGCGCCGTTTCGTGAATAATGATAAAATCAAATTTGATTCCTTCCGGCGACGAACCGTAACCTTTGTAACCGTTGAGAAATTTATTGCCGTACGCCACGGCCGTTTGATGTTCCATCCCAAGATGCGGCGACTCGACCAATTTATATCCGTCGCGCTTGAAGGGGTAGGGGCCGAAATGTTTTTCAAAACAATCCATCATGCCGTGAACTTGCTTGAATTGTTCCCGAGCTTTTTTCTCATTTTCCGGCATGACGTAATAATCCAGCGTGAGGTCGCCGTGTTTGTCCGAAAAGTGGGCGAATTCGCCGATATTAAACGTGACGTTATAATTATTGATCGGGTAAGTCACAGCCCAGTCGTACCGCGTCCAGTCTTTTAATTCAGTCACTTTACGCAAACGCCCGTTGGAAATGTTCGTCAAACCTTTCGGAACGGTGATGCTGATCATCATGCTGTCGGGTTCGTCGGATTGATGATCTTTGGTCGGCCACCACGAACTCGCGCCAAATCCCTGGCAAGCCACAGCCACCCACGGTTTGCCGGTTGCATCCGTTGTCCAGATAAATCCTCCGTCCCACGGCGGATGTTTGGCGACCGCCGGTTTTCCGTTGTAGGAAATTGTTACCGATTGAACGGAATTTTTCTTCACCGTTTCAGGCAATGTCACAAACACGGCGTTATACTCGCGGGTATACGCGAGCGATTTTCCTTTCCATTCGATTTTATCGATGGACAGATTATCAAAGAGATCAACTTGGAACTGCGTAAAATCGGAAACGGCTTTGAATGTGATGGTGTTACTGCCGGAAATCGATTGCGTGGCCGGATCGATTTTCACGTCGAGATTATAATGCGTGACGTCGTAACACGTTCGCAGCGGCGTCAACATTCCGCGTAAGGTATCGGCACGTGTAAATTTAGTCTGGAGATCTTTCAACTGGCTGAACGCAGCCGTGATCGGCAATAATAAGAAGATTGCAATCAGACGCATAACCGAGTTCCTTCCGTTGGATTATTATTAATTAATTCTTAATGGATAGTTTCCAATTTCAGATCCAGCCGACTTCAGCCGTTAGTTCGGATTTTACGTCGCCGGTATTAATGGTGCCGACGGGTTCGATCAGCATCATCTTACATTCGTTCTTCGCAAAAGGTTTATGCTCGACGCCTTTGGGGACGACGATCATTTCGCCGGGACGCAGAATAACTTGCCGGTCACGGAAATCGATCCCGAGTTCGCCTTCCATGACAATAAAAGCTTCGTCGGTTTCCGCATGACTGTGCCAGACGAAGTCGCCCTGGATTTTTACCAGCTTGATATGATAATCGTTCAACTGGCCGATGATTTTCGGCGACCAGTGTTCGGAAAATTTTGAAAATTTATCCTTGAAATTGACGACGTTCATACGTTCCTTTCCCAGAAAATACTGAATGTAAGTTTTTTTCGAGTTGATAAAGACGGGTCTGATCGGAATTGTGCCATCCCTTACGCAGGAAGGCGCCATAAAGTTACACGATTTTTTTCACCCGTCAATGAAGATTTTTTTGCGTTAACGACCCAAGTACTGCAGCGTGAACGAACGACCCGAATTTTCGGACGCGCTGCCATTTCCAAACAAACTAGCGGAGGAAGGAAGTATGAAAATCCTTAAGTGGATCGGTGTGCTTATTGTAGCGTGCGTGGTGATCATCGCGGGGGGAATCATTTATCTCACTTCGAAATATCCGGACGCCGGCCCCGTTCCTGACATCAAAATCGACGCGACGCAGGCGCGGCTTGAACGTGGCGAATACTTGGCGAAACATGTTGCCGTCTGCATCGATTGCCACTCGACGCGCGATTGGATTTATTACGCGGGCCCGATCGTACCCGGCAGCGAAGGCCAGGGCGGCGAAGTTTTCAATGAAGATCTCGGATTCCCCGGTACGATTCCGGCAAAAAATATCACGCCGGCGGCGATCGGTAATTGGAGCGACGGCGATGTGCTGCATGCGATTACGGCCGGAATTAATAAAAAAAATCAGGCGCTTTTTCCGATCATGCCGTATCCGAATTTTGCCCACATGACGGAAGAAGATCTTTATTCCGTCATCGCATACATTCGTACGTTGAAGCCTGTCGAAAGTACCGTGCCGGAAACGTCGCTGAACTTTCCGATGAATCTGATCGTGCGTTTGATCCCGCAAAAAGTTGAAATCAGGAAAACGCCGGTTGATACTACCAATACGATCGAGTACGGAAAATATTTAATGACCGTTGCATCGTGCAGTGAATGTCACACGCCGCAGGATCATGGCAAACCGCTTCCGGGAAAAACATTAGCCGGCGGGATGGAATTTAAATTGCCGTGGGGAATTGTGCGATCGGCGAATATCACGCCCGATGCGGAAACCGGAATCGGAATTTGGACGAAGGAACAATTTATCAACAAATTCAAAACATTTGCAGGCGAGCAGGCCCGGCAAATTCCGATGAAGCCGCCGTTCAATGAAAGCCATTTCAATACCATCATGCCGTGGCTTATGTATGCCGGCATGACGGAACGCGATCTCGGAGCGATTTACGAATATTTACGGACGGTTGAACCGGTGAAAAATAAAATTATCAAATTTTCATCGGAGGGCGTGGTGATTAGCGCGAAATAGAGGACTAAGATAATTAAGTTTGTTTGCTCGATCGCACCGCAATTCAATCCGGCGTTTTGGAAAAAGCGCCGGATTTTTTTATGGAAAAAAAACCTCAAGGCTGGTGGAATTCCATAAACGACTGCATTATGACTGAATTCCAAGTAATTGAATTCTAAGCTTTTACAGTGATCAGTTAATTGGCTTGAATTCTGCCATATCAAAAGCAGTTTAATAGCGAAAGGCCAAAGCCATGTCACACTTTGAATTTTTACAGACGTTTGAAACGGAAACCGACAGCCTGCTCGAACATTATTTAGCGGATGGCTCGGATTTCGATTTTCGTTCTGATAAGCCGGTTGTTTGGAGAGACGATGCCGCATCGATGAATGTCACACAGAAATTTCCGGTTCCTGAATTAAACCGTCTTGACGAATTTCAACAAATGTTTGTTGCCGCTAATATGCCGGATTTTAAAACGATCGAACATGATTTTGCGGGGCTCACGCATTTGGAAATGCCAAAAGAATTCGAACCCGTTTTCGAAAAAATTTTAAAAGAACTCGAAGACGCCGTCGAGCGCGCGCACGAACTCACTGCGGATTTTGATGAAAAGACACTTGAATTAACATCGCAATACTCGTTTTAGAATACACAATCCACTCAACCCTACCAAAACCGAAAACGATTGATGTTCCTATCAACGTATTTTCGGTTTTTTTTTATCTGATTCCGTCGATTTTGTCAGTTCTCGATTTCACTCGAACTGACAGATTTAAAATTTCTGATTCGTCGAATTGTCACTTCGACCGATTGGACCGATTTTAAATCCG
>JABWBZ010000066.1 GCA_013359335.1 bacterium | reverse complement strand
TGGACCGACATTGCCGAAGATCAATAACAAGCATGATTATACTGGTCTGGAAAAGAAGATCAAAGAGTTAACTAAGGCTATTTCGGGCAAAGGATTCGAAGACGAACGAGTGATAATTATTACCGCGGAAGATGCAGTTGAATATCAGGATATCGTCACAGCAATGGATATCATTACACTTGCTGCGGAAAAAGAATTGCGAGATCCTTCGACTGGGACGACCGTTAAAGAGCCTTGGTTTGTAAATATCGGTGTTGGTAAGTTGATTTTATAAAACTGTTATGTTTTTTTATTGTTAAAGGAGATACTATGGCATTTAAACCTTCTGCCGCTAAAAAGAATAAGCGAAAGGAAGAAGGCGCCCTAAATATGAATTCCATGATGGATATGCTTACCATCATGCTCCTATTCCTTCTAATGTCTTTTTCTACTGAAGGTTCATTGGCGACTAAAGCGGAGGGACTGCAGCCTCCTAAAATTGTCACCAAAAACAAACCTAAAAAGTCGCTGGTTGTTGCGGTATCTGCAGGCCACGTTTTTTTTAATAAAGATCCAATTGCTGAAATTGATAAAGTTTTGGCCCAGAAAAACAGTTTTATTATTGAGGAATTGGCTGTTAAATTAGATGAAGAGGCATCAAAGGCCCTTGATCTTGAGGCTAAATTTGGCATTGAATTCAAACGTGAATTGATCGTTTATGGCGACCAACAAATGCCATTTAATATCCTATTGAAAGTTGTAGTAACCTGCGGTCGTAATCAATTTTCCAATCTGCGGCTGATGGGCAACCAAGCCAATATGGGCGAGGTTATGTAAATGAAAATTATCATAATTCAACAGGCTTTAAAAGGAGGTCTGCGATGAATATCCTAAATCATGATATCAAAAACAGAAAGCTGTCGGCGACAGCTGTGCCTCCTGGTGGAAGGGCCTCAGCGGGGGCGCGTGAAGTACGCATCGTCGCATTTCCAAAGGAATTCCAAAAAGATTTTTGGAAATCTTTGGATAAACGTATTATATCGATTTTCATTGCTAGCTTAATCCTTCTATACGGACCGCTATTATATATGGCTGCGCAACCTAAACCGCCGGCTGCAACGGCAATCGACAATCGCTTGCTGAAGAAATTAGGTAATGTGATGAAAGTCGATCCTAAATTACTGGAAGAAATCGACAAGCCTAAAGAAGAAGAAAAAACGGATGAAAATGCTACGGCGACTGCTACGGTAAAAGCGCCGACAGGTAACGTCGGAAAAGCTGATAAAGCGGCTCAAGCCAAAGCGGCGGCTCAAGCCCGTGCCGGTAAAGCGGCAAAAGCGGCTGCGGGACGCGGTGTTTTGGCTGTAGCCGGTGCGACCGGAGGATCCGGCGGTAAATATGCTGCCGTCGATTTCAGCGGTTCGTCTACGGGCCTTGACAATGTTCTCGGACAATTAGGCGGTATCGGCGATGCTACGGGCGCCGCTGGTGAAAAATCCGTATTGGGCGCCGGCGGAACGGTCGGTGGCGGAGCCGGTATCGATGAATTGACTACTGAGCTTAGCGGAACGGGCGGTGTGTCGGTGATCGGTGGCGCAGCTGGCAGCGGTCTTATCGGTGTCGGTAAAGCTTCCGTATCCGGCGGTGGCGGTAATGTTTCTGCAGGCGATATTCAAGGCGTTATCGATCAAAATGCCGCCGCAGTTAATTCCTGCTATACCAAAGAATTGAAAAAAGATCCCAGCCTTAAGGGTAAATTAAGCGTTCAAATCAAAATCAATCCTGCAGGAAAAGTTGCCGGTGTCACCGTCAGTAGTAATTCAGTTGGAAGCGCGGTGGCTCAATGCGTTCAGAATAAGATCCGCGGATGGAGCTTCCCGAGAGGTAAAAAAGGTATGATTACCGTCAATCAAACCTTTGTGTTCACAAAGTAATTTTTGTAATCATAGTTTCTTACAAAGCCGTCTCGAGGTATCGGGGCGGTTTTTTTATATTTATGGAGTAATACTGATACATGAAACTTTCAACGGCTAATCGCACGCATACCTGTGGTGAATTGAATCCGGCTATAGCCGGGCAAACGGTAACCTTAGCCGGCTGGGTACATCGCCGGCGCGATCTAGGGGGAATTATCTTTATCGACCTTCGCGACCGATATGGCATTACTCAAATCGTTTTTAATCCAGATCAAAAGATTCATGAAACGGCTAAAGAATTGCGAAGTGAATTTGTCATACGGGTGACCGGCAAAGTTGTGGCGCGCGATGAGAATAACGTCAATAAAAATTTATCAACCGGCGCGATAGAAATTGTCTCAGAAAAGCTGGATATTCTTACACGCGCTAAGACACCTCCGTTTGCATTGAATGAAGAATTGAAACTCGATGAAGATTTGCGGCTGCAATACCGTTATCTCGATTTGCGCAGACCGGCGATGCAGCAAGCACTCTTGTTTCGTCATGCGCTGGCTCAGACCGTCAGAAATTTCTTTTCCGGAGAGGGTTTTGCCGAAGTCGAAACGCCGGTTTTGATGAAAAGTACGCCGGAAGGAGCCCGCGATTATCTTGTGCCCAGCCGCGTTCATCCTGGCAAATTTTATGCGCTGCCGCAGTCGCCTCAAATTTACAAACAATTGTTGATGGTTGCGGGTATGGATCGTTATTTTCAAATCGTCAAATGTTTCCGCGACGAGGATTTGCGCGCCGACCGGCAGCCGGAATTTACTCAAATCGACGTTGAAATGGCTTTTGTTGATCGTGAAGACGTAATGACAACCGTCGAATCGCTGATGGATAAAATTTTTACAGAATTGAAAAATATAAAAATTTCTTTGCCGTTGAAGCGGATGAGTTATAGCGATGCTCTGCGGTTTTATGGAAATGACAAGCCGGATTTACGTTTCGATATGAAAATTTTTTATATCCATGAACTGGTGGCACATTCTGAATTTAAAGTGTTTCAAGAAGTGCTGGCTCAGAAAGACGGCGCCGTGGCCGGCATCAAAGTAATCGGCGAAGCAGGCAATTTCTCGCGAAAAAAAATCGATGACATTACCGAGTTCGTCAAATCATACGGAGCGAAAGGCGTCGCAACGATTAAAGTTGAATCCAATGGTTTAACGTCGTCGATTGCTAAATTTTTGACAACCGATCAATTGAATGCCATTGTCAAAGCGGCCGACGCGCAACCGGGCGATATTTTATTGATCGTTGCCGATTCGCAGAAAGTAGTACAATCAGCGCTGGGTAATCTACGGTTGAAATTGGCCGAGGAACTCGGATTGATGGACGATAGTAAGTTCGAATTATTGTGGGTGGTTGATTTTCCCTTGTATGAATTTGACGAGGAGGAAAAACGGTTTATGGCTATGCACCATCCTTTCACCGCGCCGATGGACGCCGACTTGGAGTACATGGATTCCGATCCGGGACGCGTAAGAGCAAAGGCATATGACTTGGTACTCAACGGAACAGAAGTCGGCGGAGGAAGCATTCGAATCTTTCAAAAGGATGTTCAAAACAAAATGTTCGATGCACTTAAATTGACGCAGGAGGAACGTGAATTAAAATTCGGCTTTCTTTTACAGGCCTTCGAATACGGCGTTCCGCCTCACGGAGGTATTGCATTGGGGTTCGACCGGCTCGCGGCTTTATTGATCGGAAAAAAATCGATTCGCGACGTGATTGCATTTCCTAAAACCAATAGCGCGGTTTCCTTGATGGACAATGCTCCGTCGGTAGTCGACGAACGGCAATTACGTGAATTGCACATTCGGATTGATGATAAAAAAAACTAAATATGGTCAACAAATGAATTTATGGATATAACTTATTTGGGTCTCGCCGGCGGATTTCTCACAACGATCGGATTTGTTCCGCAAGTCGTACGCAGTTATCGAACCAAAAGCGTCGACGATGTGTCATTAATTCAACCGATTGTACTTTTGTGCGGTATGTCATTATGGTTTTTGTATGGAATCTTATTAGGTGACATTGCTATTATTCTGGCAAATCTCTTTTCCATTTTTTTAAATCTGGCGTTGATTGTCATTAAAATTAACTACGCCAGGCGATTTTCAGTCAAGCAGCGAGGCGGTGAAGATTTATGAAACGAATTTGGTTTTGGGGCTCCGTAGCTTCGGCAATTATTTTCGTTATCGGATTTTCTCAATTTAACAGTTGTACGCCGGATTCAACGCAAGGGCAAAACCGTAGTGCGTTTTCAGGCGGTCTTAAAATTTTATCGGCGACGCCCAACGGTTTGGTTGACGACATCGATCAATTCTATGCCGTCGTTGTGGTTTTCAGTAAAACGATGGTTCCGCTACAAGCCTTGCCTGAAGGCGACGGGGCGGGGCCGCTTGTGATCGAACCGCCGATCAAGGGTAAATTCCGCTGGATGGGTACGAATACGCTGGCCTTCATTCCGACCGATACGCTTCCGGTGGCTTCACGATTTAATGTCACCGTTCCGAATACGGTCAAAGCGCTTGACGGGGAACGCCTTGCGCAATCGTATCAATGGTCATTTGAGACGCTGCGTCCAAAATTTATTCGATCCAGTATTCAAGATAATTCTAAAGAAATCGATTTGTCGCCCACCATTTATTTGTTATTTAATCAAAAGATATCTCTAGCCAGTGCGCGGGAAAAAATTAACTTGTTCAATTCTTCCACGAAGCTGAAAACATCGATCCGAGTTGACCATCCTGATTCGGCACAAATTCGCGATTATCTCGATCGGTATAATTACGGCTATTACTATGATGAAGAATATTCTCAATCGCAGTCGAGCCAGGATATTTTAGGCCGTTTGTTGAAAATTGTTCCGACACAATTAGACATGGCCACGGATTATGAACTGAATATCGACCCCGGTCTGAAAGGGCTCAGCGGCAATTTAGGAACCGTCGAAAGTGAGAAACTTCATTTCACTACTTATGGAGCGTTTGAATTTCAGTATCTGAGCGCGCCGGAGTATCCGACCTATCCCATCAAAATCAAATTCAGCAATAAAATTAATGCAGAAGATCTGCGCGATCATTTATCGTTCAAGCCGGCAGCCGAAATCCGTGACGTGTATGAATCTTATTGGGACGACGAGTATTCTGCGGTTATTTATGCTGAACTGAAACCACAAACGCGGTATGAAGTTCGCTTTGAAGGTAGTTTGAAAGACATTCATGGCAATGCGCTCGGCCAAGACGTGGTGCGCAGTTTTCAAACCGGCGATTACGAACCGAATGTTTTTTTTCCGACCGGCAGTCACGTGATCGAATCGTATTTGAGCCACGATCTGAATGTATCGGTTTTGAATCCGAAAACCGTCACGCTGCGCTTGGGTAAGCTGATGCAGAACGATCTCATCCTTGCATTCAATCAAAATTTCGAGTGGGCTGAGACGATTGACTACGATCAATGGTCTTATCAGCGTTCGGGCACGCCGCCGGTTACGAAGAATCAGCAGCAGTTAATTCCCATTAAATTGGATGAAGCTTTAGGCGGTGATAAAAGCGGCGCTGTTTTGGTTGAACTACAGCACGAGACATGGAATAGACCGCGGCGGGCGATTGTTCAGATAACGGATATCGGCATTACTGCAAAATATTCACGGTTGAATAATTTGATTTACCTGACGTCGCTTAAAGATGGAACGCCGATTTCTGGCGCTTTTCTTGAAATCAGAGACTATAACGGTCAGGTGAAATGGAGCGGCCAGAGCGATGAAAAAGGTTTTGCGCAAACGCCTGGTTGGGGCGAACTCGGTATCGCACCCGTGAATGAATGGAACGAACCGACGCAGTGGATATTCGCGCAGAAAGGCGAACAGAAAGCTTTCACGTCTTCGAATATGAATGTCGAACTTTATCATTTCAGGATGCCGATCAGTTGGCGCGTCCGCGAGGACGATGAAGTATCCGGTTTTCTTTTTACCAATCAAGGCATCTATCGCCCCGGAGATAAAGTATATATCAAAGGCCTTGCGAGAAAAATTCATCAAGGCGCATGGAGCCTCCCCGAAAGCGAACAAAGTTCGGTTAAAATTATCATCAAAAATCCGTCGTACGAAGAAATTTGGTCCAAGAATATTATGTTGAATGATGTAGGCGCTTTTGACGTGTCGTATGATATCGATCCCAATGCGGCGCTGGGCTATTATAGCATTCAGTTGCAAGACGGGCGGCAAATTGCTTCCGAAAGCTTTCAGGTGCAGGAATTTAAACCCGTTGAAACGGAAGTGACGGTGCAGACTAAAAAAACTGATTACGTCTGGGGTGAGAAGTTCGAAGCGACGTTGGACGGCCATTATCTTTTTGGAATGCCGGTGTCGAATACGGAAATTCAATGGAGCGTGACGCGTTCGAAAAGTTATTTTGAGCCGCAAGGTTATGACGGATATTATTTCGGGCCAATCTCCGATTATGGTTATTACGATTATTACCAGGAGAGCAGCTATTCATCGGTGCTGGCGAGCGGTACTGAAAAATTAAATGACCGCGGCTTATTGAAAATAGCGCTTCCGCTCAATAATGCCGGAAAATCCGAGACATCGAATCTGGTCATTGAAGGGACGATTCAGGATAAAAATCGCCAGGTTGTAAGCGGCCGGAAGAATGTCACCGTTCACGCCGGGCAGTATTATGCCGGCATCAAACCTTCGACTACTTTCATGAATCTGGGGGAACCGTTTTCTATCGATGCCATTGCCGTGACGGAAAATGGTGAAAAGTTAAGCGGCAAAAAAATTGATATTGAAATCGTTCATCGCGAATGGATTTCCGTTCGTGAGAAAGCGAGCGACGGATCGTACCAGTGGTCGTCCACGGTGAAAGATTCGATCGAAGGGCGCATGACCATTCAATCCGGTAAAGATCCCGTTACTCAAGTTATCGCGCCGAAGACGACCGGTTATTACCGGATCATCGCTACGGCGAAAGACGATCTTGGCAATACGATTACGTCCTCGTGTTATGTATATGTGACTGGAGCGGATTATGCGGGCTGGCGAATGGATAACGGCGATTATATCGATATTGTGGCCAACAAAACCAATTACAATCCCGGCGAAACCGCCAAGATATTAGTTAAATCGCCGTACTCAAAAACGCGGGCAATGGTGACGGTGGAACGCGAAGGCGTTTTATGGCACAAAACTTTCGATCTGAAAGGCAATGCGAGTTTAGTGGAAGTGCCGGTCACCAAAGATATGATTCCAAATGTATTTATTTCGGTGATTCTGATTCAAGGCCGTACGTCGATGCCTACAGCCGAGCGGCTTGAGGATTTGGGCAAACCCGCTTTCAAAATCGGTTACGTTCAACTGGCCGTGAACGCCGAAGAGAATAAGCTCAACGTTGCCGTTAAACCCAATAAAGAAAAATTTTCACCGAACGAATGGGTCGACGTTGACGTTGCCGTGCGAGATCATCAAGGCCGCGGTAAGTTGTCCGAAGTGAGTCTGTATGTTGAAGACATCGGTGTGCTGAATTTGGTCAATTATCAAACGCCTCAGCCGTTCGATCATTTTTATAAACCCCGCGACTTGGCGGTAACCACTTCGGAAAATCGGCGGTACGTGCTTGATCAGATTGTCAGCAAAGATTTGAAAGAAAAAGGCGGCGTCGGCGGCGGAGGCGATGAAGCGTCGTACCAAGCGATTGCCGTTCGCAGTAATTTTAAATCGTGCGTGTACTGGAATCCGTCCGTTCGTACAGACGCCAATGGTAAAGCTAAAGTTCGCTTTCAATTGCCTGAGAATCTGACCGGATTCCGGATTATTGCCGTTGCCCATACGGCAACGTCGCAATTTGGCAGCGCCGCTAAAGACATTACGGTCAGTAAACAATTGATGCTGCGGCCGGCGCTCCCGCGATTCGCGCGCGTCGGCGATGAAGTTGAAGCGGGCGTGCTGGTGCATAATTATTCGGATAAAGATGGAACGGTGAAAATTTTTGCGTCAATGGACGGCGCCCATTTATCCGATCAGCCACTGCGCGAAATGACGATCAAAAAAGGCGGAGCGGAAGAGGTACGGTATAAATTCAAAGTTACGGAAAATAAAACGGGCACGTTTACATTCAAAGCCGTCATGAACGATCTGACGGATGGCGTTGAAGTCAAAATTCCGCTGCGTGTGCCGTCGTACACAGAGACGGTTGCGCTCAGCGGCAGCAGTTTGACCGATCATCGCGAAGAAGTGATTGTTCCCAAAGATATTTTCGAAGACTTCGGCGGGCTGGAAGTTCAGACGGCGTCGACGGCGTTGGCGGAATTAGACGGTAGCGTTCAATATTTGTTCGATTATCCTTACGGATGTTTGGAACAAAAAACGTCTCGCGCTTTACCGGTCATTTTATTCGGCGACGTAGTGAAAGCATTTAATCTTCCTGCATTCAGGGACGGCGGCAGTGACATTGAACAAGTCATTCAGAATTATGTTGATGATGTGCCGCGATATCAAACGTACAATGGCGGGTTCAGTTATTGGCCGGGCAGCGAATATGAGTCGCCATACGTTTCAGTTTATGCCATGTTTGCATTGAATAAGGCGCGCGAAAAAAGATTTTATATTAATAATGATTGTTTCAATCGCGGTTTGAATTATTTGAAAACACTGGTGCGCAATCCGCGAATCGACCGGTACGGATTAGCTTATTGGCACACGACGAATGCGTTTGCGTTGACCATGCTTGCAGAAAACGGTTATTACGACGCGCCGACGGCGGAATTGTATTTCCAGCGCCGCGATGAAATGCCGCTGTATGCGCGTGCCATGCTACTCAGTGCGATTTACAAAGGACGCGGCAACCAGGCAATGATCGAGGAATTGAAACGCAACATTACCAATGCCATTAAGATGGCATCGGCGACGGCGCATTTTGAAGAACCCAATGAGTCGGGCATGGAATGGACGTTCCATTCCAACATGCGAACAACCGCCGCGGTGTTGCAAGTATTTCTTGAAATGGACGGCGAAAACGTTCCTTGGGCTGAAAAAGTCGTTCAATATATTTTACAAGAGCGCAAACTCGGACGATGGAGAACGACGCAGGAGAATGCGTATGTATTTTGGGCGCTCGGAACGTATTTCAGTATTTTTGAAAAAACGATTCCCGATTTCTCGTCGCGTGTTTTATTGGACAGTAAAGAGATTTTGAATGAAATGTATAAGGGCCGTACGACAAAAAATGCCCGAGCTGAACTGACTCTGGCCAATCTTAGAAAAGAAACGCCGCTTCCGCTGGAATTTAAAAAATCAGGAGACGGCCGGGTTTACTACACGGTTCGTATGACGTACGCGCCGAAAAGCGGCGTACCGATCAAAGCGCGGGACGAAGGAATCAAAGTCGTCAAAACTTTTGAAGATATGAGCGGCCAAGTGGTTTCGTCAGGGCGATTCACAGCGGGCGAAATGTACCGGGTGAAATTATCCATCAGTTCTGCGCAGGACCGATATTTTGTCGTTGTCGACGATCCGCTTCCGGCTGGGTTTGAAGCCATCAATGTCAATCTTGCAACTTCGAGCGATCAATATGCACAGAAAGTCAGCCGAACGAAACGTTGGTGGTGGAGTTGGGGCGATTTCAATAACTCGGAATTGCGTGACGATCGCGTAATTGTGTTCGCCGATTATTTTTCAAAAGGAACGCACACGTATACGTATCTCGTTCGTGCGACGACGTACGGGCAATTCGAACTGCCGACGACTAAAGCGGAAGAAATGTATACGCCCGAAGTTTTCGGAACGACAACCAATCAAACGATTTGGGTACAATGAAAATCCGCGTTCGTTTTTTTGCGATGTGCCGCGATTTAGTTCAACGTGATGTTTTGGAAATGGAATTACCGGAACCGGCAACCGGTGACGACTTCTGGAATCGCATCGTCGTGCAGTTTCCGCAATTAGCGCCGTATCAACAATTAAGCCGGCTGGCGGTTAATTTAGAATACGTTCCGAATTCAATTCAGATCGAAGACGGCGATGAGATCAGTATCATTCCGCCTGTCAGCGGCGGGTAGTATTCAATTAAAAATTAGTCTTTGTCAGTTCTCGACAGGCTCGAACTGACCTAAATTTTTAAAATATTAAACATGTCACTTCGAGTCCCGATTCATCGGGATCGGGAAGTGGCGACGTGAAGTCAATTTGATTCAAGAATCAAACATATTCATCGATATTACAACCGAGCCGCTCGATGTGGCGAAATTATATCAGTTTGCCGTCTGCAAAGAAGTGGGCGCGGTGGATTTGTTCGTAGGAACGGTGAGGAATGAATTTGAAGGACGTTCGGTAAACGGAATCGAATACCACGGATTTCCTGAAATGGCAGAACGTTTGCTAAGCGATATTTGTAAGAAGGCAATCGGTGAATGGAATATCCAAAAAATTGCGATTCAACACCGAATCGGCTATTTACAATTAACCGAGGCGAGCGTGATCGTCGCCGTTTCATCGGCGCATCGCCATGAAGCCTTCACCGCGTGCCGGTTTATCATGGAAGAAATCAAATCGAAAATTCCGATCTGGAAAAAAGAATATTTTGCGAACGGTTCTGTGGAATGGAAGCATGATGTAAAAAAAATCCAATAACGATTTGTATGATTTAAAAGAATTTTTACTGCGTTATTCAGGAAAAAGTGTAAATTGATACCATGGCTTCAAAACTTCAAATACAAAAAACATTTTCGAAGGACGCACACATAGTGCTTTTCAAAGGAAATTGTCTCGAATTATTAAGGCAAGTGCCTGACAACACAATAAAACTTATAGTTACATCTCCCCCATACAATATCGGTAAAGCTTATGAAAAGCGGATGCACATTAGTGAGTATATTGAATTCCAAAAACAAATTATTCACGAATGTGTACGAGTGATGAAAAATGATGGGAGCATTTGTTGGCAAGTCGGTAACTATGTGGACAATGGAGAGATTATTCCTTTGGATGTGCTTCTTTATCCAGTTTTTGCAGAGCTTAAATTAAAAATGAGAAATAGAATTGTTTGGCATTTTGGGCATGGTTTGCATGCTTCAAAAAGATTTTCAGGAAGATATGAAGTGATCTTGTGGTTTACTAAAAATGATCAATATACGTTTAATCTTGACTCGGTACGTGTTCCTCAAAAATATCCTGAAAAGAAGCATTTTAAAGGCGCCAAAACGGGGGAACTATCCTGTAATCCGTTAGGAAAAAATCCAAGCGATGTGTGGGAAATTCCAAATGTAAAATCAAATCATATCGAGAAAACGATTCATCCTGCGCAATTTCCCGTAGAATTAATAGAGCGATTAGTACTTGCGCTAACAAACGAAAATGACTGGACACTGGATCCTTTTATGGGAGTTGGCTCCACGCAAGTGGCTTCTATAGTTCACAATCGACGTTCTGCTGGAGCAGAAATTATGAAAGAATACTATGATCTTGCTTTCGAACGTATTCGATTGGCTGAAAAAGGTGAGTTACAAATTCGACCAATGGAACGTCCGGTCTTTGATCCTGAAAATAAACAAAAGTATGTGCCGCCTAAAAGAATCAGTTTAACGAAAACCACTATAGAGTTATTCGAATCGTTGGAAGAATAAAACAAGGATGTTTGCCATAAATGAAGATCATTGAAACTTATTCCCATCTCAATGGAGAAGAATATCTTCTGGTCCAACGCCCTCAGATATACCAAGAAATAAAAGATGTGATTGCCGATGTTGATGCTGTAAAATGTCTTACCAAAAAAAGCAAAGAAAAGACAATGCGCGGGAAGCGGCTTTTTAGTCCACCAGCATTAAACAAAGAATTCGATCGGTATTTTGAGAAGCGAAAGTGGGCTGAATCCAGGTATCGATATTATGTAACCACAAATCGGAAATACGCTGAAGAAATAGTAAAATTATCCCTAAAAGAACAGAAGGAATTCCTTCTTAACAAAGGCATCGTTGATCCAATTCAGTCATATAAACAAACTGATTTCGTAAAAGATCGTGTCGCTGTCGAAGTCCAATTTGGTAAGTATGCTTTTGTTGCATTTGACTTATTTGTTAAACACTTGTTGTTTTACAGTGGTGATGTAATCAATGTCGGAGTAGAAATTCTGCCCATGAAATCAATGGCTACTGATCCCAAAGGTGGGCGGCTTCTTTCAACAGGCATCGCTTACTTTGAGGGAGAAGTGTACAATATCATTCGTCACGGTAGAAGTAGCCCGCCGGTTCCTTTGCTTATCATCGGCATTGCTCCCTAAAAGTTCTCTTCAGTTCTAAAAAAATCTTGATATGCAAAATCAATTTGTATAAGTTTACCCACACCTACTTTGTTGATCCCTCATTATTATTGAATGCATAGTTTTTTGATCACACCCTAACCTTGCGGTGGCAAAATGAAGCAATCCGTGACCCGATTCTTAATTTTGCTCGGTATCCCTTCGATGCTTTTCGGACAAGTCATTCAGCAGGATTCGCTGGCGCTTGTCAGTTTGTACACGAACACCAATGGTCCTGGCTGGACTAATCAGGCGAATTGGAATTCGGCATCGGCGGTCGGAACTTGGTTCGGCGTGACGATTTCCGCCGGACGTGTGACGTCGCTGGATCTTTCTAATAATCAGTTGTCCGGAAGTTTACCCGATGCCATCGGCCATTTGACAGGGTTGACGTCGTTGCAATTGTATGGCAACTCTTTGAGCGGCAGCCTACCGGATACGCTGGGAAATTTAACCAATCTAACGAGTCTTGGATTGGAGAATAATCAGTTTTCGGGAGCGATTCCCCGCAAACTTGGACAATTGAGTATTTTAATAGAGCTCAATCTTTTTAATAATCAATTAACCGATTCGGTTCCGGGATCTTTTCAGTTGTTAACTAATCTTCAAAAATTGAATCTTCAGAATAATCGGCTTGCCGATTTGCCAAACCTCAGCAATTTGTCTTTATTGAACGAATTGAAAGTAGAAAATAATCGCCTGACATTTGAAGATATTGAATCCAATGTCGGTGGCCCTAATTCGGTTTTTACGTACTCTCCTCAGGACAGCATCGGCGCTTATACGGACACAACGGTCAATGAGGCCGCGCAAGTGGTTCTGGCCGTGACAGTTGGCGGCGCTAATAACCGCTATCAATGGAAGAAAAACGGAGTACCGATCACGGGCGCACAGCAAAGTACCTATGCAATCGATTCCGTTAAACTAGGCGATGGGGGAACTTATACGTGCGACGTTACCAATACCGTCGCAACGTCTCTTACGTTGAGGCGGAGGACAATCAGGATCACCGTCACGGGCACGGCGCCTGGAACGCCGGGAAACCTGCTGGCGATGGCGGCGTCACCAACTCAGATCAATTTAACATGGAATGCATCGTCCGGCGTGAAAACGCGTTACAGAATTTTCCGGTCAACGGACGGAACGAATTTTTCTCAAATTGATTCGGTGAGTAATGTGACAACAAGTTATTCGAGCAGCGGCTTGAGTTCTAAAACTCAATATCATTACCGTATAATGGCGGTTGGTAATTTCGGCAATTCAGGTTTTTCTAATTCTGCGAATGCCACTACGCCGAGCTTTGCGCCGCGTATCGTACGAACCATACCGGATACGTCGGTACAACAAGGTTTTGCACGATTTTATTATCGTTTACTGCGCAGTGTTTTCACGGACGATGACGATGCGACGTTGAATTATTCCGCTCAAGCCGATTCGGCGCGTGTGAGCGCTTTTGTTTCAAACGATTCGCTCTATCTGTCCGCTGAAGAGAGTTTCGCGAATCAAACTAAGGTAATCGTTACCGCCGCGGATGCGAATTCATCCGTATCCGACACATTTTTGTTGAGCATCAATTCGGATACGCAACTGCCGGTGATATCCAGTATCACGGCGCCGGCGTCTGTTGCGGAAAATACGGCCATCGATGTATCCTGCCAGGTGACCGATAACATCGGCGTTCAAGTCGCGGAATTATTTTACAGCGAAGGAAACGGTTCTTTTGCTTCCGTGACTATGACGGCCGCCGGTAATCAATTTTCTGCGCAAATTCCTTCATCGGCCGCGACACGCAACGGCGTCGCTTATTTCATTGCGGCAACGGATACGAAATCGAACGTTAAACGGAGCGATACGGCGTCGGTGACGGTTACTTACACCGGATCGTTATCCAGCGCGGATGTAACCGGAGCCGCTTATGCGGGAGGAATGCCGAATTTACGTTGGCGCTTATTATCCGTTCCTGCCGATCTGGACAATAAAAACATCAGCGCGCTTTTCCCGGGATTGAGCCGCGATCAATGGGCTGCGTATAATGAATCGGGTGCCGAAGTGAGCACTATTGCCAACGGGCGTGGCGTGTGGTTCAAACATAAAATCGGCAGCGATACGATGCTGGTGCGTATCGGCAGCGGGCGCAGCAATGCTACGTCCGATTTTTCGATTACCCTGCGTCCGGGTTGGAATATCATCGGCAATCCTTATTTGTTTTCAATTCCCGTAGCGCTCGATCAGGCGCTGTTTTACGGCCCG
>JABWBZ010000362.1 GCA_013359335.1 bacterium | reverse complement strand
CAAAGCGGCAAACATTCCGCTGCAATTTCAAATGAATAACAATGCCGGCAATATTCAAACAGTTTATGTTTTGGCGATCATCGCGGTTTTGGTTTTGATTATTGCCTGCATTAATTTTGTCAATTTATCGACCGCGCGCTCATCCAAACGCGCCATTGAAGTCGGTATGCGCAAAGTTTTCGGCGCCGAGCGAAAACAATTAATCCGGCAATTCATGAGCGAGGCGGCTCTCACATCGTTGGCAGCGGTTTTTTTAGCATGGGCGCTAGCCGAATTATTCAGGCCGATGTTTGAATTTCTCGTAGAACGGGATCTTTCTTTCGACATCCTGTCCGAATTTTGGATGGCACCGGCCATGATTGGCTTTGTCGTTATCATAACGCTTACTTCCGGCGGTTATCCCGCGGCCATTTTGTCCGGGTTTACGCCGCTTCATGCATTTAAATCCAAATCGTTCAACCGGCCATCCCATCGCGGCTTTCGTTATACATTAGTCACATTTCAAATCGGCAGTTCCGTTTTCCTCATCATGGCGATGCTTGCCATTATGAAACAGATGGATTTCATGAAAAGAATCCGCCTGGGATTCGATCGCGAACAAGTTGTCGTGATCAATCACGGACCTCGTCTCTGGCAGAAAATGAATTTATTACGCACAGAATTATTAAATTCGCCTTATGTTGCGCACGTATCCGCTGCACTGACTTTACCCGGCGATGCCAATACCTATGGAGTGCCGTTTGCGTTCGAAGGTATGTCGGACGTGAGCGAAGATAATTTACTCGGTATGTCGACGGATATCGTTGATTTCGATTTTGTCGAATCGCTGGGAATGGAAATGGTTCTTGGAAGGACGCCTGATCGTAAACGTACAACCGATAGTACCGGTTATCTCATTAATGAAACGGCCTGGAATGAATTAACTGAAAAAGTCGGTGACTCATGGAAAGATCCGATCGGGAAACGCGTTGACTACTACACATCAGGAAATGGTGGATGGCAATTGGCCCGCAGCGGGTATGTTCTCGGCGTCGTCAAAGATTTTCATTTTCGATCGCTTCATCATCAGATCGGGCCAATTGTATTGCAAATGTATCCTTTCAGTTTATTCAATCTCATCGTCCGGTTGCGTCCCGGTAACACAACTGAAGCGATGAATTTCCTTGAAAAAAAATGGACCGGCATTACCGGGCGACCTTTTGCATACCGATTTCTTGACGAAAGTATCGATCGGCAATATCAGATGGAAAACAAAGCGGGATTGATCGTTCGTTATCTGACTGTGCTTGCTCTTATCATTTCTGCTCTTGGACTCTTCGGTTTGATTTTATTTACGGTCGAACAGCGAACCAAAGAAATATCGGTCCGAAAAGTTTTAGGCGCATCCGTTCCTGCCATTGCCATACTGATTTCAAAAGAATTTATCGTCTTTGCAGGCATCGCCAATATTATTGTCTGGCCGCTCGGATGGTGGGCTATTCACCGTTGGCTTTCAGATTTTGCCTATCAGGTTTCAGTTGGGATAGAAATTCCTGCAGTCAGCGGTTTTCTTACATTGGCGATTGTCATTGGAACGGTCGGCTATCATACAATCAAAGCCGCATTGACCAATCCGTCAGATGCGCTGCGGCATGAGTAATGATCACAATGACCCGAAAATTACCGGAACTTTCAACACATTCACTTCGTAGTTGCACCTGAATCTCTTCCAACATCAATCCGATTAGACATGAAGCTTCATTTCTTTTCCTTTTTATTCCTGATTGTTTTAACTACCGCCATCCAGGCCCAGGACGACTGGACAAAACGCGATCAATGGCAAAACGTCGATGGAATTTTTCAGGCGATGGAATTAAAACCCGGTAGCGTCGCCGCCGATATCGGATGCCAGGACGGTTATCTCACGTTAAAAATGGCCACGCGCGTCGATTCAGCCGGTAAGATCTTTGCCGTGGATATCGATAAAGACGCTCTGGATAAACTGAAAAAAAATCTTCAAAAAAATTCCGTCCACAACGTGGTCAGCATTTTAAGCAAGGAAGACAATCCGATGTTACCGGCGGGCGAGTTGGATGCCGCCGTAATTGTCAATGCTTACCACGAAATGACGGAATACAAATCAATGCTTACGCACATTAAAAACGCATTGAAACCGGGCGGACGCCTGGTGATCGTCGAACCGATCACGGAACGCCTTCGCAAAGCCTCGAGAAAGGAACAAACCGATTCGCACCGGATTGCTTCATCGCTTGTAAAAAAAGATTTGGAAGAAGCAGGATTTCAAATCGATACGTTGATCGAACCCTTTGTGCAACGCGTTTCGCGCAGCGATGAAATGTGGCTGATCGTGGGAATTAAAAAATAAAACGCTTTTATTCTGCAAGTTATTCGAAACATTCCGATGTTTCAGATATGAGAAATCTGTCCAAACAGATTCGAATTAATCGTTCGGCTCATTTCGACTACGCTCAATGAGCGCAAAAATGGCCGTTGAGCGAGCCGAAACCTCGCTTTCGCATACGTCGGAGATTTTCCTGCAAATGGTTCCTCTATTAATAGCCATCTCTATTCAATAAATTCTAATCTTTTTCATCGGCTCTTGCAAGCATCGGTTTATTTTAAGATATTTTACAAAATTTTTTCCGGAGCTTGTATGTCTCATAAACATAGACTGACTGATATTTTCGGCGCCGATCGCGTCAAAGACGACGCGGAT
>JABWBZ010000361.1 GCA_013359335.1 bacterium | reverse complement strand
ATTTTTGATCGTATTATCGCTGATGCCATCGGCATTTGCGCAGAAAAAAATTTCCGTAGCGCTTCTCGATCTGACCGTTTCCAATGACTTACAACAAAGTATTTCGAGCGTCTTGTCCAATATTGTCAGGCAGGAGTTTTTGAAATCGGAGTCCTACCAGATCCTCGACCGAAATAACATGGCGACTATTTTGAAAGAACAGGATTTTATCTTGTCTGAAAACTGTTCCGGAAAAGAATGTGCCGTCGAAGTCGGTAAATTGCTCGGCGTACAAAAAATGATTTACGGTTCGATCGGGACACTTGGAAAAAAATACATTATCAATTTGCAAATGGTCGACATCGAGACCGGCAAAATCGAAAAAATTGAAAATGAAAATCACGTCGGGGCTATTGAAGATCTGGATGCGAGTATGGTCAAAATTTCACGACGTCTGATTGGTGATGAAAAAGTGGTGGCTGCTGAACAGGAATATTCACTCTACGTCACATCCGATCCCGCCGGAGCCAGCGTTCTGCTTAATGATAAACCTAAAGGTAGTACGCCGCTGACTTTAATTTTAGACAACGACCGTAAAGTCAAAATCACCCTGCAAGCATCCGAATATCAGGACTGGTTCCAGGAAGTCAAACCGAAAAAAGGCGAACGTGTGATCGTCAACGCACAGCTATTAAAAAGTAAAACTTCATCGAACGATCTGAATCAGCGTTACGAATTGTACGACTACAAAAAGAAATCGGCCGGAGCGGCGATGGCATGGTCGCTGATCGCCGGTCCTTACGGCGGAGGCCATTTTTACGCCGGTGCGCCCGTACGTGGAGGGTTAATTTTGGGAACAACGCTGGTGGTCGTGTTTTCTTCCGGCGAGCGGTCGGGAAAACAAAACGCCGCCATTATTCCTTTAGCCATTATCGGCGCATGGATTTATGATTATATCGACTCACAAAAAATTGTGAAATCCTACAATGAGAAGCTCAAAAAAGAATTGCAAATCGGCCTGATTCCTGCCGTTAATGGTCAACCAACGCGACTGGCTGTAAGCTTTTCTTTCTAAAATTTAATTTAACTTCCACGATTATCCTGTCGTCTAACGTTTGAATTGTGATTTCATACAAATTAAAGGAGGGACGTATGAACGTTTTCAGGCTTATGCTGATGGTTCTGTTGGCGTTACCCGTTTTTGCGCAATCGGAAAATACTCTTTCCGACGACGCGCTCCGCGAAACCGTTCAAAATAAGATCAACCATTTTATTTTTTACGGCGTCCGTGATTATGTCAAAACCGATGTTAAAGACGGCAATGTGATTTTGTCGGGATGGACGACCACAGTGTGGGCCGCGAATAAAATCGGAAAAATTGTCCAATCAATTGATGGCGTTAAAACCGTTCAAAACGAAATTGGCCTCGCTTACGGTTCGGATGGTATGGCCAACGGAGCTATTGCGGCTATTTATAAAGATCCTATGTTCAAACATCGCTTGTACGACGCCGAACGGCCGGTCCATGTGATCGTTCAAAATAACAAACTGATTCTGGTTGGAACCGTGTTGACCGAATTGGAAAAAGAACGCGCCGAATTTTTAGCATTTGGGAGCACTAATGCCGTTGCTGTGGAAAACGCACTGACAGTAAAAGAATAAACTCTGCCAATTCGTTCTCCTATAATTAAAAAAAGGCTGCCGATAGCGGCAGCCTTTTTGTTTCGTAACCGGAAGTTCCAACAACTTAAAAGTCCGAGTAAATCAATCCTCGTCTCTGAAAAAAAATTTCTTAACTTCAATGACAAACGGCTAACTGAAGGAAATTCGAATGAAAGTGCGGTATTTTCTGAGATTTATTCTACTGGTTATCCTGCTCAATGTCATACGATACGTTGTCGGAATGCCGTTGGAAATGCTGTTTATTTTTGACGGATTGATGGGAACGATGGCGGATAATGCGTCGTATTTCAATGCCAATTTCACTACTCTGGATTGGATCACGTCGTATTGTTACAACTTTATGATGTGGCTGACCTGTGTTTGGATTTTTGACCGGATGCATCCCGCCTTCACCGGCAGTTGGATGGCGAAAAGTCTGAAAATATTTTCGATGACCTGGCTTTTTTTCGTAAGCGTGAGTGCTATTTACATGAATCATTACAGCCACTCAAAAATGTTTTATCTTTATAACATAGGCGATAGCCTGATCGTTTTTACATTGGTAGCCATAGCCAACGGCTTTTTGTATCCAAAATTGATGCTCAAAAACAAAATATCTACTTACTTCATAATAGTTTAGAAGACGAAAAAATCAATTATGATCCGATTCCGATTTTTGGTTCACCTAATTAAATTATAAATGATGAAAAATGTCGAATGGAAATATTTAAAAGGTCTACATCAACTCTATATAGAGAAGAAAACTAAATTGAAAATTTTGAACAATGATTATATTAACTTGATATTATTCAAGCAAAAGAAATTGATTAAATATAAATCGGGTAATCATTCAATTATTGAAGCAAATCATCGATATTCAGAATTCTATGAGGAAGAGTTTTTAGATATCTATAATTATTACAATGCCTTTTTTGAACAGTCAGCAATAGAAAATAATGCAAAGAAATCTTTTACAGAAGAAGACCTAAAAGCCTTAATTTTCATTTATTACAATAAAGAAGAGCTTAGAAATAACCTTACAACTCAAAAGAAATTTTCTGCACAGATTTTTAAAAATCTTC